>JAAYNO010000077.1 GCA_012520855.1 Clostridiaceae bacterium
TTATACCATTATCCGCTCTATTCTAATGTTACTTTTAGATTATAAATATGTTAACAAAAGATGAACAAAAGCCGGTCAAGCCCTATGTCTATGTCAATATTCTCAATGTAAAATCATTGATGAGAGATAAATTTATTTGGCATTGCAAAAACTGGCCTATAAAAGTGAAGCGGAAATATATGACGATTTCGAAATACCGCCTTTGACTCAGACTTTGGTAGGAATCAAAGAAGATTATAAAAATCAGGTAATTTTAAAGATGGTGCTTGACGGGAAAATCATAGGTTCAGTCAGAGCGTATAAGAAAGACTATGTATGTCATATCGGCAGATTAATCGTTCATCCGGCACATCAGAACAAGGGGTATGGAAAATGCTTAATCAAAGCTATTGAGGAGTATTTTTCAGATTGCAAAAAGTTCTCGTTGTTTACCGGTAAGAAGAGTACGAGAAATCTTTATTTTTATAACAGTCTAGGCTATAAAACAGTCAGAGAGGAATATGTAAATGATAATCTGACACATGTATACCTTGAAAAGTCTTTTGTTTTTAACAAAAATATATAGTAAACCAGGAAGTTGAAATAAAAACTCCGCACATTGAAAACATGTCGTATAAGCCAGTCAACCAGTGAATCCAGCCACAGTCAGGTGTTTGCATTTTTACCCTTTATAGTTTATCATAGTAGTATTAATCATGTGTATTTTAAGGCATATTGTGCCAAAACATTTAACTTATTTTTGGAGTGTTGTATGGTTTTATACGAGAGTACAAGGGGCGGAAATGAAAAAATAACCTCAGCAGAGGCTATAAAAAGGGGTATTGCGCCTGATGGCGGACTTTATGTGCCCTGTAAATTTCATAAACTGAATCTTAAAGAAATCAAAGATTTAGTAGATATGACTTATCCCGAGAGAGCTGTTGCTATTTTAAGGCACTTTTTAGATGATTTTTCTGAAGAAGAGCTTATTGATTGTGTCAACAGTGCATATTCACATAAATTTACACACGTAAAAGTCGCACCTGTTGTCGAATTGAATGAGAGCCTCTTTTTATTGGAGCTTTGGCATGGACCTACCTGTGCTTTTAAAGATATGGCTCTCCAAATCCTTCCTCATCTTCTGGTCAAGTCAATGAAGAAGACAGGCGAGAAAAGCAAGGTTATTATTCTTACGGCAACCTCGGGCGATACAGGAAAAGCAGCCTTAGAAGGGTTCGCCGATGTAGAAGGTACGGGGATCATTGTATTTTATCCTGATAATGGAGTCAGTGAAATTCAAAAATATCAAATGATCACCCAAACCGGAGAAAATGTCAAGGTTTTCGGGGTAAGGGGCAATTTTGACGATACACAAACAGGTGTAAAGAGGATTTTTACAGATAAAGAACTGATAAGTTTTATGGAAGCCAGGAATCTTAAATTCTCTTCTGCAAATTCTATCAACTGGGGAAGATTGGCTCCTCAGATCGTGTATTACTTTTCAGCTTATGCCGATCTGATAAAGGAAAACCGCATAGCTGCAGGTGACAAGATTAATTTTGTTGTACCTACAGGGAATTTTGGCAATATTCTTGCCGGCTTTTATGCCGCAAAAATGGGGCTTCCGGTCAACAGGTTAGTTTGTGCCTCAAATGACAACAATATTCTTACCGATTTTATCAGAACAGGCTGCTACGACAAGCGCCGCGAATTCATAAAAACGGTGTCTCCGTCTATGGATATACTTATATCAAGTAATCTGGAAAGACTTCTTTATGAGGTTACCAACCATGACGGCAAAAAAGTATCACAATGGATGAATGAGCTTTATGTAAGCGGAAGCTATGACATAGGGCAAAAGAACGCGAAAGAAATAAAAAAGTATTTTTGGGCAGGATGGTCCAATCAGGATGAAACCTTGAAAACCATCGAATGTGTATATTCGGACTATAAATATGTTTTGGATACACATACGGCTGTTGCGGTCGATGTCTATGACAAGTATGTAATCACCACCGGAGACTTGACTCCTTCTGTTGTGATCTCGACAGCAAGCCCCTTTAAGTTTAACAACAGTGTATGTAAAGCACTTTTTGGTGAAAATAAAATAGCAGACAAATCAGAGTTTGAGCTTCTTGAGTTGTTGTCAAAGGAATGTGATTTGCCAATACCGGCAGGTCTTGCCGGCCTTGATAAAAAAGAGGTGCTTCATAAATCAGTATGTGATAAAGAGGGCATGAAAGATGCAGTTATCCAAAACCTCTTGGAGGAGGAGTGAGAACTATGGCTATCACTGTTAAGTTGTCCAAGATAATAGAGGAATTATCTTTGGAAAAGCTATACTATGCTGAGGAGCACGATAATATAAAAATTGAATCAGCCGATATTAACCGCCCTGGTCTGCAACTTGCAGGATTTTTTGAGTATTTCGGTGTTGACAGAATTCAAATAATAGGAAAAGTCGAGATGACATATCTGGCTAAGTTTGATTCGGAAAGCCGCTATAAAAGTCTTTTGGCATTATTTTCGACTGGTGTTCCCTGCGTGATTCTGGCAAGAGGCATGGAGCCATTTCCGGAGATGCTGCAGGTAGCTAAAGCATGCAATATCCCTTTTTTACGCACCGCTGAGGACACCTCCCGATTCAGCAGCAGTTTAATCGCATATTTGAATGTTGAGCTGGCGCCCATGGAAACGATGCATGGTGAACTTGTAGAGGTTTATGGTGAGGGTGTTCTGATACTGGGTGAAAGCGGTGTCGGGAAAAGTGAAGCTGCATTGGAGCTGGTAAAGCGCGGTCATAGGCTTGTTGCAGATGACCTGGTTGAGGTTCGGAGGGTATCGAGTAAGACTCTGGTTGGAACAGCGCCTGAAATAATCAGACATTTTATTGAAATCCGCGGTATTGGGATACTGGATGTTAAGTATCTGTACGGTGTAGGTTCTGTTAAGATGACCGAGAGCATCAATTTGGTTATTAACATGGAATTCTGGAATCCTAAGAAGCATTATGAAAGACTGGGAACAGAGGAACTGACAACCGAGATATTGGGAATTACAGTGCCCTATCTGACCATTCCTGTTAAACCGGGCAGAAACCTAGCTGTGATCATCGAGGTTGCAGCAATGAACAACAGACAGAAGAAAATGGGATATAATGCGGCGCAAGCTTTTACTCAGAAAAATTTCGGGAAACAATCATAAGATCACTGTTCTTCTAAATTGTTCATAAATCCGTATATAATTTGGGATAACAGAATAATTTGTAAAGGATAATTCCAGGGAGTGAATCGGTTGCAGGAAATAGATATCTACGGCAAACTCAGTGCTATTTACCCACATGACGTTATTTTATCCGATGTTTCCATGAAGGACTATACAACCATGAAAGTTGGCGGTATAGCGGACTTTATGGTTTTGGCCGACTCAGTTGAAAATATACAAAAAAGTGTCAGCTTACTATACTCGCTTAATGTACCTTATATAATCATGGGCAACGGTTCCAATCTTGTGTTTTCAGACCAGGGTTACCACGGCGTTATTATCAAGATTGGCTCCGGATTCTCAAAAACAGAAGTCAAAGAAGATATCATAACCGCCGAAGCAGGAGCTTCTCTTACATCAGTAGCCAACCTGGCCATGGAAAATTCCCTTTCGGGTCTGGAATTTGCCTACGGTATCCCCGGAACCATTGGGGGAGCTGCATATATGAATGCAGGCGCTTATGGTGGTGAGATGAAGCAGGTCATTATTGAGACGCTCTGCATTGACAAAGAAGGCCAATATATTACTTTACGGGGCGAAGAACACAATTTTTCATACAGGCACAGCAGAATACAGAACGATGAATTAGTATGCCTTAAAGTTAAGCTTAAGCTTAACAAGGCAGATAAAGAGGGAATCAAGGCAAAGATGTGCGAGTTAAGTGCTAAAAGGCGGGAAAAGCAGCCGCTGAGCTTTCCAAGCGCAGGAAGTATCTTCAAACGCCCTCCCGATTCATTCGCAGGAAAGCTGATTGATGAATGTGGCCTTAGAGGATACAGGATCGGCGGAGCACAAATATCTGATAAGCATTGCGGTTTTATTATAAATACGGGTAATGCTACTGCCTCAGATGTGCTTGCTCTGATAAAGCATGTACAAGAAACAGTATATAATAACTTTGGCAAATCACTTGAGTTAGAAGTTAAAATCATCGGAGGGTAAAAATCAATGGAATTACTGATAATCACAGGCATGTCGGGGGCTGGAAAAAGCCTGTGTGTAAAATACTTTGAAGATATAGGCTACTTTTGCGTGGACAATCTGCCGCCTTCGTTGATTCCAAAATTCGCAGAAGTAACCTTGCAGGGTAAGTCACCTATTGAGAAAATAGCACTTATTATCGACATACGCGGCGGAGCAATGTTTCTTGACCTTATACCTGCTTTGCTCACTTTGGATGAAATGGATATCAAATATAAAATACTTTTTCTTGATGCCTCGGATGCGGTTCTGGTCAAACGATTCAAGGAAAGCAGACGCATGCATCCTCTTTCGCAGGATGGAAGGTTGATTGAAGGTATTAAGCAAGAGCGAGAGATTTTGAAACCGATGAAGGAAAAAGCCGACTATATTATAGATACCTCCAGCTTAAGCCCCCGTCAGCTAAAAGAAGCCATAGTCGAGCATTTTGTGGAGGGCAAGCTTTTTAAGGGCATTATCATTAATATAGTATCCTTTGGATTCAAATATGGGATACCAATAGACGGCGATCTTGTTTTTGATGTGAGGTTCATTCCAAATCCCTACTATATTCCTGAGCTTAAGCCTATGACGGGAATGGAGCCTGATGTCATTGAATATGTGATGGGATTCACCGAAAGCAGGACATTTCTTAATAAACTTGTTGATATGGTAAATTTTCTTTTACCTCTTTATGTTAAGGAAGGAAAAAGCCAGTTGGTAATCGGAATCGGCTGCACCGGAGGAAAACACCGATCTGTTACGATTGCCAATAAGCTCTATGACAGATTGAAAAGAAAAGGTGTCAGCGCGGTAATTGAGCATAGGGATATTGACCGCGACGATAAAGGAGTTTAGCTTGAAAATTTTCAAGCATCTTTTTCACTAAACCAATAGTGCCGCAAAGCGGCTGTATGGAGGTTATCAAATGAGATCACTAAAGTGGTTTCAGATTGTTTTCAGATTTAAAAAATGGCTTATAGGAGGTATATTCGGTATATTATTATTGGTTGCCTCCTTGTTGATCTTGCTTAAGGATGCCACTATCGGGCCGTTTCAATGGAGCATATCACTTTTGCTGGCTGTTCTTGGGATTTATGGGATACTGATATGTTTCAGAAAAATATTCATTAAATTCGTAAGTGTATATTCAAACAGAATATTAAAAAAACCCTCAAAAGTAAGTGAGATTGGAGATATCATATATAAAAGAAAAATTCTATCTTCAGGTCCCAAGGTTGTTACAATCGGAGGAGGGACCGGGACCTCGACTTTGCTTCGCGGGCTTAAAGCTTATACAAGCAATATCACGGCAATAATAACTGTGGCTGATGACGGGGGAGGATCCGGCACTCTGAGAAACGATTTAGGGATGCTTCCTCCCGGGGATATACGCAACTGTATGCTTGCTCTGGCAGAAACAGAACCGGTCCTGGAAAAACTGTTATCCTATAGATTCACTGAAGGCTCACTTAAAGGGCAAAGCTTCGGAAATCTGTTTTTGGCTGCAATGAATGGTATCTCGGGAAGTTTCGAACAAGCTGTTAAACATATGTGTGACGTTTTGGCTGTAACAGGCAGAATCTTTCCTGTTACTGAAGAAAATATTTCTTTAGTTGCAGAACTGGAGGATGGTACAGAGATTCGAGGTGAATCAAGGATAGGCAGCCATCATACTACTCATCCAGGAAAAATAAAGAGGATCAAGCTGAACAAACCTTCTGTTAAGCCGATAAACCAGGCTATTGATGCATTATATGAAGCTGATGTGATCGTACTTGGGCCTGGCAGCCTATATACAAGTATAATACCGAATCTGCTGGTTGAGGGGATAGTTGAAGCAATAGCCAATTCACGTGCCGTAAAGGTTTATGTGTGCAATATAATGACTCAGCCTGGGGAAACGGAAGGTTATACCGTTTCGGACCATATAAACGCAATCGACTTACATACAGACAAAAGGATCATTGATATTTGTGTAGTGAATAAAAGCAATATTGACCGGAATATTTTAAAAAGATACAAAGAAGATGGTTCGGTACAGGTAGAAATAGATCATGCGAAAATGAAAAGCCTGGGTATACGGTTGATTGAGAATGATATGGCGATCATTCAAAACGATATGGTGAGACATGATTCGGACAGACTGGCACAAACAATAATAGACATAGCAAAGTACATAAGTTTATATACAAGGGGGAAGTAATATTGTCTTTTTCACTCGAGATCAAGCGTGAGCTCAGCAGATTAGATGAGCAGGATGTTTGCTGTAAAAAATCTGAGCTCGCTGGTCTTATCAGAGCTGGAATATCTTTAAGGACATATAAGGGAAAACCAAGGCTTCTTTTCATTACCGAAAATGCTTCTCTTTCAAGGCACATTTATTCAAGGGTAAAAAAATTCTATAGAGACAGCCCCGATGTATTCATGCTTAAAACACGCAGGTTTCGCACTCACACTCTTTATCACCTTGAATTCACCCATCTTATGGGGGATACTGTTCATAATATTTTGGATGATATGGGGATCATACTGCGAGGTAAAGGTGAAGACCTAAAATACAATAATTATACTATTGATAATCGATGCTGTAAAAGAGCCTATTTAAGAGGCGGCTTCCTGGCCACAGGCTCCATATCCGATCCCGATAGATCATACCATTTGGAGATAACATTTCCTGATATTCTTCTTGCAGATGAATACATGAATTATTTAAAGGATTTTGGAATTGAGCCAAAGCAGATCATACGCAAAGGCCACTATTTGGTTTACCTTAAAGAAGGCCAGGAGATCGTGGATTTTCTTAACGTTATAGGTGCCCACAAGGCTCTTATGAAGCTTGAGAATATAAGAATAATAAAGGACATGAGAAACCAGGTCAACCGGATAGTAAATTGTGAAACGGCAAATCTGGAAAAAACGGTAAATGCGGCTCTTCGCCAGGTAGATAATATAAAGCTTATAGCCAAAACAAGGGGACTGGATAGTCTACCTGATAACCTTCGTGAAATAGCGGGGTTACGCCTTGAAAATCCTGATGTAAGCTTATCAGAATTAGGCCAGATGCTTAATCCAGTATTATCAAAATCGGGTGTTAACCACAGACTAAGAAAGATTGACAACATAGCCGATAAAATTCGTTCTGAAGACAAAATTTGAAGAATATTCTGAGTAATGGGGACATTCCGCAGTGTGAGTAACGGGGACATTCCGCAGGAATCCTGACCCGCAAAGCAGCGGTGTGTCCCCATTACTCATAACCACCTTACCAAAAACAATGAGTAATCGGGGACATTCCGCAGGAATCCTGACCCGCAAAGCAGCGGTGTGTCCCCATTACTCATAACCACCTTACAAAAACAATATTACTTTAATTAAAGGATAGAAGCGGGAAATAAAGAAATTGATATTAAGGGAAGCTGAGGTGATGCTAATGGATGTAAGATTTAAAAGGGACGGCGCAGCGCTCATTGCAATGATCGAAGGAGAGATCGACCATCACACATCAAGGATACTTAAAGAGAGAATCGACAGCAAATTTATTATTGAGCCTGTTAAAAACATGATATTGGATTTATCCCGTGTGACTTTTATGGATAGCGCCGGTATCGGATTGATTATGGGGAGAATGAAAAAGGTTTCCAGTATAGGCGGAAAAATGAGTATCAGAAATCCAAGACCAGAAATCATTAAAATGCTAAAAATGTCTAATGTCGATAGCTTGATCAGATTAGATGCCTGAGATATAAAACCCGCACCTTAAATGATTTCTCCACGTTTAAGAGGGGAAATCTGAAACAGGAAGTCTTAGTATTGTGAGGTTAATAATTATGCAACCAGTAAACAGAATGAAAACGGAGTTTTTAAGTAAATCCGCCAATGAGGCTTTTGCTCGTGTTGTGGCAGCTTCTTTTGTGGCTCAGGCAGATCCTTCAATAGATGTTCTGGCTGATATACGAACTGCCGTATCGGAGGCTGTAACGAATTCTGTTATCCATGGCTACGAGGAAAAAGAGGGAATTATCACTATGGAATGCATTCTTTATCAGGATCATGTTGAGATCATCATCGAGGATTTCGGAAAAGGTATTTCCGATATCGAACAGGCAAAAACCCCTCTTTTCACGACACGACCCGATCTTGAGCGTTCGGGAATGGGATTTACTGTTATGGAAACCTTTATGGACAGCCTTGAAGTTGACTCCATACCCGGAAAAGGTACAAAGATCAGAATGACAAAACAGTTAGTGTGTAGGTAGGCCATATGAGCAACTTAAACGATGAATCCCAATTGGACCTTATTTTAAAGGCCCAAAATGGTGATACAAAAGCCCGAGATACGATTATCGATAAAAATACAGGTTTGGTTTGGAGTGTCGTGAGAAGGTTCAGAAATCGCAATGTTGAAACGGAGGACCTTTTTCAGATTGGATGTATAGGATTGATCAAAGCAGTGGACAAATTTGATCCTTCATTCAATGTTCGGTTTTCAACCTATGCTGTTCCAATGATCTTAGGAGAAATACGCCGCTATTTCAGAGACGATGGAGTTATTAAAGTAAGCCGGAGTCTGAAAGAGTTATCACTTAAGGCAAGGGATATAAGTGAGAAGCTGGAGCAGGAGTTGGGGAGACCGCCCAGCATCAAAGAACTGGCAGAAGTCCTTGGAGAGGAGCCTGAAAATGTAATCCATGCAATGGAAGCATCCCGTGCACCTGACTCCTTATTCAGGGAATTTGATGACGAAGATGGAGCCGAGAACCGCCTGATAGACAGGATAACCAGCAGCGAAACCCATGACGAATCTGACAGGGTTGAGAGGATCTCATTATATACTGCGCTCAGACAACTGCCCAACAGAGAAAAAAATCTTATCTGGATGCGTTATTATTCGGGGCAAACACAACAAAGTGTAGCTAAAAAGCTTGGAATTTCTCAGGTTCAGGTATCCAGGCTTGAAAAAAAGATCCTGGAGCAACTGAAGAGCAAGTTGAAATAGCCCCGGAATTCTCTATTCCTCATATATCATTTTTCTGGTCATACCGCCATCTACAACCAGGTTAATGCCTGTGACAAAATCATTTTCTCTGGCTGTTAAATAAAGACAAGCCCGTGCTATATCATCAGGTTTTCCTACTCGTTTTGACAGATGCTGTTCATGATCAATATCCCTTAATTTTGAGTAATCTCCTGTTTCAATCCAACCGGGAGATATGGCATTTACGGTGATCCTGTCTTCGCTGAATGAGGCGGCAAGCGCATGTGTGATTGCAACGATCCCGCCTTTTGAAGCGGCATAAGCTTCTGTGTTTGGCTCTGACATGATAGCCCTTGTGGATGCAATATTTACAATAGCTCCGCCTTCCTTATTATGACGCATATATTTCGCCGCTTCACGTGATGCCAGGAAAACACTTCTTAAGTTCGTGTTTATAATATCGTTGATTCGTACTCTTAACTTTTTTCAATTCTAAGAATCTATATACTTCATTAAGATCAGCTGCCAATTGCTTCGCCGATTATTCCGGACAAAATCAGCAAGCAACTCGGGACAGCAAAATGATAAAATCAGTACGGCTATCGTAATAAAACCTAAAGTAATCACGATAGCAGGGATGTGTGAACCACTCCCTTTAACAGAAACCTTGCAATTATCACCACAATTGATGATAACACTTGGTTTGTCCGTGGTTTTCACGGAAATCACCTCCTTGCTATTTTTGGCCCTCATATTCATCAGAGGGGACTTCCCGAGCCCGCCAATAACAAGGAGATATGCAGCCTTATATCACTTTTTCACACCAACACATATAAGACTTCCCAGATAAGTCGTCTTATTAGTCAAACAGCAGAAGGATTATATACTGCATTTACATCACAGAACACACGTACATTGGTTTAACTAATAGATAATATACCAAATATTTCATGTATTCATGTAATTATGTAAAATGCGAATACCTGCTGAAGACAAATGCATCCATACCCTTATGGGTACGATGCCGCCCGTGCTTCCACGAACCAAACGAAGTCTACTATGGCTGCTTGTACTGATATGAAAATTATACCATAAAGAAAATAAAGTAAAGCTATTAGTTTTTCCATTATATACAGATATTAATAATATATAGATATTCAAATGAGACATAGTTTTCATAATAGTTTTATTTTTCATAGTCAAGAACTTAAATGTTATAGAATAGATAACTATTAATATGATGGATTGTTCTAAATTGAATAAGATGATAAAATCAATATAACAATTTATCAATTTTACAGAAAGAACCATATTAATTTAAAATTAAGAGGGGAAGCTATTCAAAATTACAAAAGAGGTGGTAGCGATGTCAAATGCATGGGAGAAACTATGCATAGAGTTTACGCCCGAAAACTTGGCTAATCTTTTACGTCTAAAAGCGTCTGGTTTTAGGCCACTACATAATTCTCTGGACATTGATGATACTTTTGATTTGTTTGACAATGCTGATCAAATCGGTGTGATAGAACTTCCAGGTGCGCAGACTGTCATTGTAGGTGTAGTGCATGTAAAAGAGGAACTTACGATCCGTTCCAGCAAACGTAAACAATATGAACTAGCTAAAAGAATTATAAAACAAGACAATCATAATGCCGGGATATTTGCTTTTTATGATAACGATGGTCGTTTCAGACTCTCATTGGTGACAGTTACCTACCACGGCACGCAGCGATTATATAGTACATTCAGACGATATACCTTCTTTGTTGATCCAGAATTACCCAATAAAACCTTTTTACTTCAAATGCAAAAGGCTGACTTTTCAGAACTTTCAGGGATTCTGGAGACATTTTCCCTAGAAGCCGTATCGGATGAGTTCTATAAAGAATTCAAGAATAACTTTGATGTTCTTGCTGCAACCGTACAGGGTACTGATGATGAAATCCTTAAGCAGGATCTAGCTTTGCTTTTTGCTATTAGAATCATTTTCCTTGGTTTTGTCCAAAAGAAAGGATGGCTTGGTGGTAACCCCAAATTTTTACAGGAATTTTGGAATGAGTATCAACAAACTGGAGGTACTGATACTTTTTATGGAGATTGGTTAGAGCCTCTGTTTTTTGAAGCGTTAAATTCACCGCCCGGTTGTAAGGTGGCATATGGAAATACCCCATTTTCCCCTAAAACGGAAGAAGCGCTTCAGATGGCTCCATTCCTTAATGGGGAGCTGTTCAAACGTAAAATAAATATTGATGATAAAGATCTTTGGATTCCTGACGAACCTATCGATGAATTTTTTGATTTCCTTTTCCAATACAATTTCACAGTGGAAGAAAACGAGCTTTATGACGAAGAACTGGAACTTAATCCCGAGTTTTTAGGAATCATTTTCGAACGTATAACCAACAAGGATCAGGGAGCGGTTTATACGCCCCGTGTCGAAGTAGACTTTATGTGCCGGCTGGCTCTTGTCAAGTGGCTTGAGCGAACAACCGGCATCAGCAAAAATGACTTGTATCGCCTCTTTTTCAGGGAAGCAGGTACCGGGGAAGCTTATGACGAGTTCCAGAAACAAGGAGATTTCTCTCCTAAAGAAATAAGGACATTGATTGAACGCCTGGAGAATGTCACAATATGCGACCCTGCTGCCGGATCCGGCGCTTTTGAAGTTGGAATGTTACAGGTATTGGACCAGGTGCTCGATAACCTGTATTCGCGTAACAATACCCCGGATGATTTAAAAAATAAATATGAAGATAGTGATAATGCATCTTTTGAACGCAAGAAAGCTATAATAGCCCGTTCGCTGTATGGGGTTGAAGTAAAGCGCTGGGCTGTGTGGATCAACCATTTACGTCTTTGGCTAACTCTTTTTGTGGATATGCCTGATGAGGATAAAATTTCTTTTGATCCATTACTGCCAAACCTGACCTTTAAAGTGCGTACTGGCGACTCGCTGGTACAGCGCATCGGAAGCAAAACATTTCCAATTAAGGGGTATATTGATTTACCTAAGAGAATAAAAAATATGATTACACAGTTAAAGCAGTTGAAATGTGATTATTTCTACAATAATAAAATAAAATACCACCAAATAGATCATGAAGAACAAGCTGTTTTCCATGCTATCCTTGATGAGGAAATAAGGATTCGTAAGGAAAGAATTCGTAGTCTATGCCAACCCAAGCCTGAACAGCTTGCATTATTCGAAACAAACTATGAACAAACTGAGATGGATTCTGAAAAGGAAGCTAAAATTATACGTGACCAGTTAGAGGCAGAAATTGCCGAACTTGAGGAACAGAAGATTAGCTTGAAAGATGAAAGGCCTTTCATTTGGAATATTGAATTTTCCGAAATCTTTTTCGACCGCGGCGGTTTTGATATCGTCATTGGTAATCCTCCATATCTGCGCCAGGAGGAGATTACAGATCCTATTAATGTCCTCAGGGATCCGCGAGATTACAAAGAAGCCCTGTACGAGATGTTGAGAATCGATTTTCCTGATTATTTTGCAAAATCACGTGTGCAGCTTGACCAATTTAAAGAAGGACGTAAACCCAGCGGCCGTTCAGATTTGTACACTTATTTTTATATACGTTCCTTGCGCCTGCTGAACCAGCAGGGCGTACATGTTTTCATCTGTTCCAACTCATGGTTGGATGTGGATTATGGCACTTGGCTGCAGGAATTCTTTTTACGTCAGGCACCACTTTATTTTATATTTGATAACCATGCCCGCCGTTCCTTTGTCCGAGCTGATATCAATACTGTTATCACCGTGACCGGTGCGCCAAGAACAGTAAAAAGAACCCATAGTGTACGTTTTGTAGCCTTGAAAAAACCTTTTGAAGATGTTGTGCTTTCCGACAACCTTTTAGCAATCGAAAATGCGGATGCTATTTTACGAAGTGAGTATTTCCGAGTATTTTCAATTGCTGTAGGAGAGCTATTGCAGGAAGGTTCAGAAGTAAATCTAGACTCATCTAATTTGGATAAAACACTTAGTAATAATTTCGGTAAGTATTTGGGTAACAAGTGGGGTGGCAAATATCTGCGTGCACCCGATATCTTTTTTACTATCCTTGAAAAGGGCAAGGACAAGCTGGTGCGCTTGGGCGATATTGCCGAAGTACGTTTTGGCATAAAAACTGGTGCCAACGAGTTTTTCTATCTGGAACCGCTGGGACTTGGCTCTCATCCTGGTCTATTACATGTACGAAACGGTGCCGGTTGGGAGGGTGAAATCGAAGAGGAGTTTCTTAAGCCGGTTATCAAAAGTCCGCGGGAATGTCGTAGCATAATTATAAAGCCGGAAGATTTGAAGTATCGGATTTTTATGTGCCATAATAGTAAGACTCAATTGAAGGGTACATGTGCATTGAGGTATATCGAGTGGGGAGAAAAACAGAGATATCATTTAAGATCAACACTTCGTTCACGACAGGTGTGGTGGGATTTGGGACAACGTGTTCCGGGATTGTATCTCTGGCCAATGATTCATAATAATCGCTTAGCTGTTTTTGTAAATAAACATGCAGTGCAAGTTGATCATAACTTGTTTGAGATAACACCTAATAATGAAGACGAACACATTGCGTCGCTTTTTTCTATTTTTACAGTTTTGATTAGAGAACTTTTTGGTCGTTCTAATCTAGGAGAAGGCGCACTTAAAACTGAGGGGATTGACATTAAGAAGTTTCCTGTTGTAACTTTGAAGAAAAATAGTATTAAATTTCTTTATGAACGAGTGATACAAAACATCTTCACCGAATGCGGCATTAATCCCGAATCTGAAGTTTCCATTGCCGAGCAGGAACCCAACCCGTTGCCTGATCGTAAAGCGTTGGACGATATTGTTTTCGATGTTTTAGGTTTAACCGAAGAGGAGCGTAAAGAAGTCTACCGTGCCGTTTGCCAATTAGTTTGGGATCGTATCAGCAGGGCAAGGAGTGTGACACGTAATGGCTAATAATTTCATAACAAATGCCAAACAGCGTAGTCTTAAAGGGCGAATTAATACGCTAATCAAACACAGCCAGGAACTAAAATTCCTTGTGGGTTTCTTTTATTTTTCCGGTTTGCGAGAGCTTTATGAGTCTTTAAAAACTCGTGATAACCTGAATATAA
>JAAYNO010000078.1 GCA_012520855.1 Clostridiaceae bacterium
CTCATTATAGCAAACTCAGATAATCCCTTTACACCTGGGTCAAAATCTTATCTTAATGAGATATGAAATGAATGTTGTTAGTTTGGTGATAACGGTCCACCACCATGATACAGTGAATTATTATGAGTCCCCTTGTCAATACAATATTTCGGGATAACTACAGTTTACTCCAACAAGTATTAATGTTAAAGAAAGATGGCAGTAATAACTGGCGCTTGCATATGATGTATACTATCTTTAAAATAATTACCACAGCAGGAAATAGATAACTGTATATAGAAAATTTATACAATATAATGCATATTATCAATTATTGTTGAAAGAGACCATTATCGGAATATGTGCAAGCTTATTCGGAAATACAATGATATTCCCGGCTTTTCATGGAAGTTAAAATATGCTCACTAAAACCCCGGTATACTGTTCTTAATATGGTAACAATTACCTCCAATAAACATGTTTAAGTTATTAACGGTATTCAGGTTCATTATAAAACCTGATGAATATACAGAGACAACTGGAAAATCTGTCGTATCCAGGCTAATTACAGGGGAGCTAACATTGGTCAGCATTAAGAAAATGGAGAACGCGAATGCGAAGAGTTATTGCATCATTTATTTTCCTCATTATCATTCAGGTTATAGCAACACCCTGCTATGCCAGCGATAATAAGATCAGCTGGACCAAGGATGAGCTGGCTTTTATGAAAGAACATCCTGTTATTCGGCTTGGAGTTGACCCTGAATTTGTTCCCTTTGAATTTATCGATATTGACGGAGAATACAAAGGCATTGCTGCAGACTACCTATCTCTGATTGAGGAAAAGACTGGGTTGCAATTTGAAGTGGTAAAGGGCTTGACTTGGCCCGAAGCCTACGATATGGCACTCTCAGGGGATATTGACGCCTTACCTGCTATCGGAAAAACAAAAGAAAGAGAAGAACACTTTCTCTTTTCCGAACCATATTACTACTTTAAAAGAGTGATCGTAACCCGGGATATAGATACTGACATATCAGGCCTGGAAGATTTAGAAGGGTTCACAGTAGCTGTGCAGCGTAATAGCTCGCATCACAGCTACTTATTGTCTTACCCCAAGATAAATCTCAGTCTTTATGATTCTGTTGAAGCCGCACTGACTGCGGTGGCAACTGGTACAGAAAAAGCTTTTGTTGGAAACCTCGCCACAACCAATTACCTCATACGTTCAAACGGTCTGTTGAACCTGAGATTTGTTTCTTTTGAAGCTGAAAAACAGCAAGCCCTGTATTTTGCGGTTCGAAAAGACTGGCCTGAGCTGGTAAGCATCTTTAATAAAGCCATGGATACCATAAGTGAGAGTGAAAAACTGGCGATCAACAACAAATGGATTGAATTAAATACCGACTTTGATTACGGTCCCATTGTTCGTATTCTATCAATCGCCGGTGCTTTAATCGCTGTTGTATTGTCCGTTTCTTTTTTCTGGATTGCACGACTGCGAAAAGAGATTCAGCAAAGAAAACTAATCCAGCTTGATTTGGAAAAAGCAAAACGGGAAGCCGATGAAGCAAATGAATTCAAATCAAGTTTCATGGCCAGGATGTCCCACGAGATAAGAACTCCGCTCAATGCCATTACCGGCATGTCATACCTGTTGAAAA
>JAAYNO010000079.1 GCA_012520855.1 Clostridiaceae bacterium
GCTGGGCATTAGAGGGCTATAACCTGGATCAGGGAGGCTGGCAGCTCATGACCGGGGATATCATTGCATATTATGCCGACAGACGCGCCTCCGACGATTACATTGGCACCGGAACACATTAAAAAGTAGCCGTATCTCTTTCTTACCCTCTTACACATTCTTAAAAAAATTGTAAAAAAATAAATTTATCCTATTGCCTATGATTCTGTTTATTGTTACAATATATAACAGTAAAATTATGCTACGAGAAGATTTATAATGAATATTGGGGAGTTACTAGATAAGAAATATAAAATTGTCGGTAATTTGGGACAGGGAGGTACAGCCCAGGTGCTTCTTGCAGAGAATACCGTATTGAATAATATTTGGGCTATCAAAGTACTGCCTAAAAGCAGTCAATGGATTTCCTACCAGATGGAAGAAGTTGAGATACTTAAAAAGCTTAGTCACCCCATGCTCCCAAGGATAGCAGATTTGTTTGAAGACAAAGATAATTTTTTCATTGTAATGGACTATTTTTCAGGCTCCAACCTTGTGGATATATTACAAAAAGAGGGCAAAATACCCGAAAAAGTGCTGATAAAATGGACGTCTGAGTTGCTTGAGGCTTTTGAGTACCTGCACGGCAGAAATCCGCCTGTAATTTACAGAGACCTTAAACCATCCAACCTGATTGTAGATGATACAGGCAGATTAAGGCTGATCGATTTTGGTACGGCCAGACTCCATAGTGAAGAAAAATGTGAAGATACGATTTATATAGGGACTCAGGGATATGCAGCTCCTGAGCAATATGGAAATGGCCGGAGCGATCAGCGGACAGACCTTTTTAATCTGGGTATGACATTGGCTCATTTAGCTTCGGGTATACATCCTCTAAAAATGGGAGCAGGAAGGATCGGTACATTTTTAAAAAGCGCAGGTATTTCAAAAGAATTCATAAAATTCATACTTGGCCTGATTGAGCCCGATCCGTCAAATAGAGTTCAAGATGCTCAAGCCGCATTGAAGGCTTTAAACAATGTTGCTAAACCAAAGAGACTTATTTTTAGCAGAAGTTATAAAAAACAAGCAGGTCCAATATTTAGAGGCGTTATTGGAATAACCTCGTATTTACCCGGAAATGGGGCAACTTCATTATGCTTGACTTTAGGAAGGTTTTTGACCAGAGCAGGTAAAAAAACTGCATTAATAGAACTAAACAACAGCGGCGACTTTAACAGGATAGGAGAGATCCTTGATAACCTGGGTGAGCTTAAAATAAGGAGGGGAAACAGCTTTGAAGCTGGGGATATGACTTTTTATCCCGATATGTCAGATAGCGGTGAGATATCCAGAAGAGGTGTCGATATTATTATTCTGGACCTCGGGCAGTTGAATTCCGAACAAAAGTTAAGGGAACTGAATCGTGCCGACATTAAGCTTATTATATGTCCCAGGGTTCCATGGAAATATTCATTATTCATTGAATACGACGAGGGCATCAGATCTCAGACAAAGAATGAATGGATTTATATTACAAGTAATTCCAACAGCTTTGATAAACAAATATTCAATAAAAAGATCCATCATATGGTTACCTATTCACTTCCGAGAAATCCTTATTATTTCACCGAAGAAGAACAGAAAAATACTGAACGTTTTTTTAAGGAAATTTGTTTATTTGCAGAGGTAAAACATTGTTAGAAGGGAGTAAAAATGATATTTCGTCCACAGCGTTACAGAACTTTTTTAGGTTTTTTATTGGGAGTGATTATTTCCGTTATTGCTTTAGGTACCGCTTTTTTCTTCTTTCAAAGCAATATCAATGAAATCAATCAACAAAAAATACAGGAAATAAAAGAAATTGCGGTAGAGGAATATGTGCAAAGCCATCCTGTAAAGCTCATATATATAGCCACATCGGACAAAAAGGCCGGAGAAGTGTTAACTGATCAGGATTTGATTCCTGCCGAAATAAGTCAGGATCTTTTCCCAGCTGATGCAATCACAGAGCCCTCTTCGGTTATGGGCAAGGTAATAAGGTGTGACATCTCAAAAAATACAGCTTTAACTTGTTCTCTGTTGTACGACGAAAAGGATTATCCCGACGATATGAGGCTGGTTGAATATACTGCAATAACTATTCCGCAAAAACTCGAGCCTCTGGAATATGCTGATATAAGAATTATGTTCCCAAATGGTCTGGATTACATTGTCTTATCCAAAAAGCAGATCAAAGACATACAGAGACAATCAGCAGAAAACCCAAAGAACATCATTTGGTTTCATTCGAATGAGGAAGAAATTCTCAGAATGGCCAGTGCCATTGTTGATGCAAATCTAGTTGAAGGTACGAAGCTGTATGCTGTTCCTTATGTAGCACCGGAAATCCAGGGTGAAGCTGTAAGGACTTATCCGTCAAATCCTGAAGTACTTGACCTTATTCTGCAAAATCCTAATATTGTGAAGAAAGCGGTGACTGAGCTGGAGATTCGCAACAGAGCAATGTTTGAAGACAGAATAAACGAAGACTTTCAAAATTCCGGTCGAAACAAAGTATTCAGTGACAATACAGACTCAATCACCATAAGTCCTGTTGTTAACAGCGAAGATATAGAAGTTGAGGCCGGTACAAGGCTTGAAGATAAATTATAGGAGGATGTAATGAACGTAGTATTTCTTGGGAAAAGCACAGAAGAAAAAAAGTTTTTGCTTCTGTGCCTGGCTAAGATCATGTCATGCCACAAAAAGGCAGTACTAATTTCCAAAAGTCCATTTTCATATGAAAACGTATCGGGGACCTATGACTATTGCGGCATTGAAATTATAAGGTGTGAAAACGATGAGAATCTTTTGAGTAAGATCATAATCGATGCATATAATTTTTTGGATGTCGACGAGTTGATCAATGTTCCCGAAGGTTTTATTGTAGTAGCTGTATCTGAACCGACAAGAAGGATGCTTGAAGAATGTACAAAACTGGCAAGCGAGTATACATGGTTCCAGCCATCACTAAGCGTAATCTTAATATTTCTTAATGTAATGGAATACTGCAAAATTGGTGAAAGGTATCTGGACCTGTTTTGGGAGAGAAGTTTGCCTAGCTTCACGCAAATCACTCATACACATACCATATATTTTGAAGAATCCAACCGCAGAGTGATGATAGAGAGCCAGTTCATTAATAAACTGCATTTAAAATTGCTTTCGCCGGCGCTAAAATCAACTCTTAAAGCTATTATTCAAGATATTTTCTCATTGGAGAAGCAGGAAGTAAAAGCAATCTTTAAAAAAGCCGAAAGGGTGTGAAGGATGCAAGTATCGGTATGGTCCAATATGCATGGCCAGGCAGCAACAAGTGCAACGACAGCAGCTCTTGCTTCAGCGCTGGCACAAAAAACAGCCCTTAAAGTTCTTGTTGCACATAACCATATTGAAAGAAGCGCATTGGAAGGTTACTTATTCAGGCAGCCCGCAGAGGTTGAGAAAACTATCCAAAACTTAAGCAATCAAGGTTTGGATGCTCTCATCAGACTTTATAAAAACGGGAGGCTCAAGCCCGATATGGTTGCCGATTATACAAATTCACTTCTAAAGAATCATCGTCTGGACATTCTTTCTGGTACCGCAAAAAAGGAGAAAACGACTGCAAGTGATCTGGATGTGATCATAAATATAATCAACTGCGCCAAGGAATTTTATGATTTAGCAGTAATAGATACACACAGCGGTCTTAATGAAAATAATAGCCTTAGGATATTGGAAAGCTCCGATATTATTGTTTTTTGCATAAATCAGAATATGTTTCTTCTGGAGGACTTATCGAAATTCCAAAGAAAATATCCATTTTTAAAGCAAAAGAAGTCGGCGTATGTAGTATCGCGCTATGAAAAGAGCGGATTGATATCGTGCGGCAATATAGCCAGAAAGTATGGGATCGATAAGGCTTCAATATTTAGATTTCCCAACAGTGTGAATTTCATGGAGGCTTTAAATACGGGCAGGGTGTTCGAATACATAGCTTTTAATCAAAATGCAAAGGCTTGCGAAGAAAGAGTACTGATAGAATCGCTTAACAGGCTGTGTGATTTTATTGTTGAGGGGAGCAGTAGATTTGCCTGAACTTACAAATCTGATTTTTATTATATTGATATTATCAGGGTTGGGTGTCGCTTTATATTTTTTCTTCATATCAACAAAGTATCAAAGAGAAGCTGGGGAGGGTTCTGATCCGCTCCTGTTCACAATACCATCCCTGGTCGAATATGTGAAGGATACTATAAACGAAATTACCAGAACCAATTTATTTGAGCTGGGGCTGAACGAAGTCGAATTCAAAAAACAAACCAATAAGAGAGCAGAGCTTAAAAAGGCTTTGAAGGTATGCATGCATGGTTCGGTGGAGGATAAACAGTTTGTAAAAGCATTTATATATGATATTTTATGTTCATATATACCTGCTGACAAAATAAATACCGTGATCCCATTTAACAACGTCTATCTTTTGTCGGTCAGGGATAAATTTGCAATTATTCTTCACATGCTGAAGAAAGAACATGGCTTTGATGCCCTGTCATATTTTATCGATACCTATGGGTTGGACAAGCTCAGGGAGTCGGAAGACGGAGAACTTTCTTTCACAATCACCAGGGAAGATATTGAAGAGATCTACGATGGTATGGGTTTGGTACCCGATATTGATGACCGTCTTGAAATCATTACCCAGGCTGTTTACGAGCGGTATAAGGGTCTTGGCATAGTAGATGAAATAAGGGACATGAATATAGACGGAGTATCAGCGGGCGTGTCTGGAGTAACAGCCGATTTATACTCTTCGCATTTTGTCGGCAACCGGTCTGATGACAACAAGTTTTTCTATGACCCGGAAAGCTGTTCAAAGGATTCGAAAGACGGAAGAGTTAAAAGAAACTACGAATGCATTTGGATTTTCTATAAGGGAAAGTCCATTAAACTGGATTTTTTAGGCTTTGAGTCGGAAAGTGAGCTAAAAAGGGTATGTCAGTTGATTTACAGATACAATCGTGGAGGACAGCTTTCCGAATCGACCGGTTACCGGGTCAACGAAATGAAGGACGGAAGCCGGGTTTTGGTTGTGAGACCACCATTCTCCGAGTCCTGGGCTTTCTTTGTACGCAAGTTTTTCATAAAGAATGTAACACTCGATATGCTTATACAGGATGAAAACGCACATTTACCTGTTGAACTGATAAAGTACATAGTTAAGGGCGGCATGATAACAGCAGTAACAGGTCAGCAAGGCTCAGGGAAGACAACCCTGCTAATGGCTATGATCAAGCATATTTACGCCTCGCTTACTCTTCGGATCCAGGAGATGGCTTTTGAACTTAATCTTAGAAGGCTTTATCCGGGAAGAAATATTCTGTCTTTCAGAGAAACAGAGAATATATCAGGGCAGCAGGGGCTGGACATCCAAAAAAAGACCGACGGCAGTGTGAATATATTGGGAGAGGTGGCAACCGATCCTGTAGCTGCGTGGATGATTCAGATGTCACAGGTGGCATCCCTGTTTACCCTGTTTACTCATCATGCAAAAACCACGAGAGATTTGGTCTATTCCCTCAGAAATTCGCTTTTAAAGTGCGAGATGTTCAATAATGAAAAAATAGCTGAACAGCAGGTCGTCTCGGTTTTGGATTTTGATATTCATTTAGCCAGAGATTATCAGGGAAGAAGATATATTGAGAGGATCACCGAAATCGTTGAGCTTCCTGATCATCCATTGCCGCAGGAATTTATGGTTGAGGCAAATATAGCAGATAAAGCCAGCTTATTCATGAATACCGCTGCCGAATATTTTAAAAAAATGAGCAACAACAGGATTTTTGAGCCTCGAAACATAATCGAATTCAGGGATGGCCGCTATGTTGTCACAAATACTATAACACCGGACAGGATAAACAGGATGAAGAAAGCAATGACTGAGATGGATGTACAGGGTTTTGAAGCTTACTGTGACAATTTCTTGAATGCCGGGGAAGGGGTTACAGCATGAACAAATATGCAATCATGGGTATAGCATGCCTGACTCTTGCCCTGTTACTGATAGTCATGAATACAGAAATGACCAAAAGGCAAAAAAGAGGTTTTAAACAGCTCAACAAAAGCAAAGCCAGGAGCTTTGCAGCCTTTCTGATGCTTTACAGTAAAATTTCATCTATACCTCTTTTAAAGCAGATTCTTCTAAGCATTAGAAAAAGGCTTGAAATCAATACGGTATCCGATGAGAAAACTATACGGAAAAGGACAGTGATAATCCTTCTTACGACAGTATTTTTCTGTCTGACTGTTGTTACAGGTTTTTGGATAATTACAAAAGACCTGTTTATGCTGGTTTTACTAACGGTTTTGCTTATTTTTATCGGAGATATCGCAATAGAGCTTTTCATCAATAACCTTCAAAACAAGCTTTTAAAACAGTTGGTAAGTTATCTGGAGATTCTGCGGCATAAATACTATGAGCAAAAATCGGTGGAGGATGCCAACCAGGAAGCCTGTAATTTTCTAAATAAGCGCGGAACCTTTGAAGCCTACATACAAGCCGAACGAATAAATGATATTCTGGCCTCAAAAGATGCTGAAGAAGAGCTGGAGAAATACTATGAAACCGCACCCAACAAATATTTCAAGATGCTTGCGGGGATTATTTATATTACTAAAGAATATGGCGATACCTATGTGGGTGACGATTCAGTTTTTATACGTTGTATTTCTTATCTTGCCGGTGAAATAAAGGCTGAGCTTTATAAACGTGAAAAACTAAAATACGCTTTAAAGAGCCTCAATACGATCTCGCTTTTGCCAATATTCTTTCTTAAACCGCTGCGAAGTTGGGCGGCAAAAAGCTTTATGCCCCTTGAGCGCTTTTATTCAGGTAAAATAGGGATAATACTTGGAATAGCTACAATTTTAGCATCGATCGTATCCTATATAACATTACGAAAGCTTCAGCGCTTTGACAGGCCATTCAGTATCGGTTATATCAAAAAAACACTTGAGCAGCGTCTTTATGATATGTTTTTGCACAGGATAGCTGACAGATTGATTCCGAAAGGCTATACGGCAAGAAAAAATCACCTTGATGAACTGATCAAGAACGCTATGGTACCTCTTGATCTAAAAACACTGTATACACGCAGACTACTTGCGGGAATATTGTCATTTGCATTTGGTATATGTTTGTTTATTGGTCTTATTGGTTATACAAGGCATGTTATTCTGTACCAGCCTCAGATTCCCGAAGGGTATTTGGGAGGAAAACTGTCCGACGAGGAATATAAAAAACTGCAAGCCATAGCTGACATGGACAGAGAAATAATCTTAAGGCTGGATAAGAATAGTGAAACAGAGGCAATCCTTGAGGAATTGAATAAAGAAAAAATACTTGACAAACAGGAAGCTGAAATAACCGCCAAAAGAATCAGTATAAAAATGCGAAAGCTTTCGGAAAACATATTCTGGTGGTGGCAGCTTATTATATGCTTTATATTGTTTATTTCTGGATATAATGCTCCGGTTTTAAGCCTCAGATTCCTGGCAAATGCAAGGAAAATAGATATGGAAGACGAAGTCTCGCAATTTCAGACCATCATATTAATGCTAATGCATATGAATCGGATCCATGTTCAAGAGATCCTGGAGTGGATGGAAACGTTCTCTCTGCATTTTAAAATTCCATTGCAAAAGTGTATACAAAATTTCAGCTCAGGACCCTATGAAGCTCTTGAACAACTTAAAACAGAGGTTGCATTTCCGCCGTTTTTATCAATAATCGATAACCTGCAGCTTGCCTGTGAGAATCTTGATGTGGCAAAAGCTTTTGAGGAATTGGAAAGCGAGATGGGCTTCAATCGCGAGACCCGGAAGGAAAGCAATGAGAGGATCGTAGAAAGAAAGAAGAACCTGGGCAATATGATAGGCTTCATGCCTGTTTATGCGCTTATCGTTCTTTATCTGATAATACCGATGATAGTGTCCGGAATGGAAAGCATTTCAGCATTTTATAGACAATTGATGCAGATTTAAGGAATAAAAAATCTTGGGAGGTAATCATTATGGAGGGAAATCTATCTAAGGCTCTCTGGTTGGGGGTATCAATACTGCTCTTTATAGCAGTAGTTACCATAGGGCTTAGTATTTTCGGAGGCATGAAGGAGGTCAGCAGCCTCGCAAATGACAAAGTGGGTTCAATAGCTCAAAGCTTGGCAGAAGAGGAATTCAGGATGTACGATGGAAAAGAGGTCAGGGGAGATGACGTATTATCGGCTTTGGGAAGTTTTTCTGGAAGAAGCGGAGATGTAATTGTGATGGTTGCCACATTGGGGAATAACAGCGGAAATCCAATTAATCTTGATCCGTCGGCAAATACAGGTCTGGGAGCCAATTACACTAAGTACATATCCAATACGACTGGCACACTGAGTGTGGATAATCGATGTATCATATTGTCTGCAGGAAGCGGAAGCCTTCTCACAGGCCATAGTAAAACAGTAATAGATGCGGCAAGAAGAGATGCCGAAAATCCGAATCTTACCTCGAAGTATATCAATCCATCTGGAAAGTTTATTTCCTATTTGATATATGATGAGAATCTGAAGATTCGTGGTGTCATTTTTGCCCAAACAGAATAGTCCATGAACAGCAATATTGAAAAAATTCTTTCCATATCGACAGGTGTATTACTGATTGCTATTGCTTTTACTGTCTTCTTTATAAGCTACAACAGGCATTTGGATTATATAAAAAGCAGCATAAGAGTTTTTGAAGAAGACATGATGGTTGGGATATCCGAAGAAGAAGAAAAGTGCCATATAACAGGAAGCGGAGTTATACACATGGTTATCGAAGCAAAAACCAATAGGGAGATCATGGAGATCCAGAATCTTTATGCAGCCGATGATGCAATTCCCTTAGAAGACTTCCCTGAAATATGGATCGATGGCGAAAACGCGGAGCTTGTGGAATTTACCGAAATAGATCCCGCAAGATATTACCATGTCCACTATGATACCGATTTCCGGGGCAATATCATAAGAATCGATTATTCAATAAGATAGTTCAAGGAGGGGTTATGGAAAGAACCCTTTGGAAAATACTTGCCTTTTTGATCTGCGCAATATTATTGTTTCTTGTGCCATTATTGAACATACTGGAACGGCAGGACGATATAGCCTACAATATCGTTCTTGCAGAGTGCAACCGATTTGTTGATATTTGCAGAGATACTGGTTTTATTACCCCTGATTTATATACTGATTTCGTTAGCCGCATAAATTCTACAGGTAATACATACCAAATCGGATTATCCCATGTAAAGAGGTCTGTTTATCCGGTATACCGGCAAACCGGAAGCACAATGGTTTTTTCGGGAGAGTATGAAATAATCCGGGTAAACAAGGGTGAGGAAGAAATCCTAAAAACTCTTTTCCCTCAGAATTCTGCATCAGTGCTTGATAAATCACGGCGCTATGAAATGGCTATGGGAGACCTTTTCTTTGTTGAAGTACAGAATAAAGGAAAAACAATGGCTGTGGCTATAAGGGATATGATGATGTTTACTAATACAAAATCACCATGCATCTTTGTGAGGGCGGGAGGAATGGTGAGAAATGAAGCTTACTAACCTGGCCGTGATTTTTGTAATAATTATCTCGCCATTCCTTTTTATCAGTACTCAAACGTCGAAAGTGGCTATTGAGGATCAAAAACTCAGAACCTATTATGATAATATTATAGATAACGCCATTCAGGATGCAGCTTTTATTCTTTCCCGGTATGGCCATGATAGATCTTCAAATGCCAGACAAATTGCGTCCGATGCTTTTTTTGATTCGCTTTATTATTCGTTTAATTCATATACAAACCCCACTTCAAAAGCCAGAGTAGACGCCTGCCTGCCTATTTTGGTATTCCTTGAAAAAGAGGGATTTTTTCTGTATGCACTAAACCCTTATAAAAATGTCCACGGGCAGACCGAGATTAAGCATACCTGGTTTCCAATGCAGCATTATATCGGAGAAACCCTGTCAGGAAGGTTCAGTGTCCGCTACACACTTGATAACAGTGTGTATGTTTATGACCAGATTGACAATGCTTTTTCCGGGGGCAATTACCAGGAGTATAAGGACAAAATCCCGTTTTTCAATGATGTGCGGACCTTTGAGAACTTGAGGCTCGCTGCCATAAAGAATTCGGTTCAGAAAGAAATCATGTCGTATATGAATCAATATAATCAATGGTCATCCGGGAAAAGCCTTTATGTCAGTCTTAAGTTTCCTTCTATTGAAGACTCAGACTGGAAAAGAGCTATAGCAGACGAGGGGATACTTGTTTTTGCCCAAGGCTTTCCGGTTTTATCAGGGAAGAGTTACAGTCATTATGCCCTCGGAGGAGCCCGCGTTATAAGAAAAGCGCCCATAGCAGGCTACTCGTGGCAGGGCTTACCGTATTATTGCCGTACAGATTGCAAATATTATCTGAACACTGTCTTAACCGATCCCAGTTTTGACAAGGACAGCATAATATACTTCTCCGATGCCTATGAAGCTGCCCAAAATGGCTATTTTCCATGCCTGCATTGCGAATGAGTGCAGGCTTTATTCTTCAGTTTTTCCCATCCCTGAAATAATAGCACAAGATGCAAACTGCAAAAGAGTTCTGATATAATTTAATAGGCATATGACAATAGAGAAATACAGGATGGCAGCGATGAAAAAGATTTTTCAATACATAAGGCCCTATTTATTAAGGATGGCCTTCGGATTTTCAATAAAATTTCTGGGAACGATAATGGATTTATTGATTCCGTGGGTGCTTGCATATATTATCGATGAAGTGATACCCCAAAAGAATATTGAGAAGGTGTTGCTCTGGGGTGCTATGATGCTGCTGTTTTCTTTTCTCGCGGTAGCAGGAAATATCATAGCAAATGCTAAAGCTTCAGGCGTTGCCAGAGATATTACCAAAACCATAAGACATGATCTTTTTAAGAAGATTTGCTATCTTTCGAGCAAGCAAGTTGATACGTATTCTGTACCTACCCTGATATCACGAATGACCACCGATACCTATAATGTTCACCACATGCTGGGTATGATGCAGCGAATAGGTGTACGCGCTCCCATTCTGCTTCTTGGCGGGATTATTGTTACCTTGACCCTTGACCCTGTACTTACTCTTGTAATGGTCGGTGTTATGCCGTTGATTGCAGCAGTAATCTATTCCGTATCAAAAAAAGGGATTCCTCTTTTTCAGCAGCTTCAAATAAAAGTTGATAACATGGTCAGGAAGGTAAGGGAAGATATCAGCGGCATCCGGGTAATAAAAGCTTTATCGCAGGAGGATTTCGAAATTGACAATTTTACAAGGATAAATACTGATGCTGCACTTACTGAGAAAAAAGCCGGTATAACAATGGCATCGGCAAATCCCACTATATCTCTTTTATTAAACTTTGGTCTGGTAGTAGTCGTAATTGCAGGCGGATACAGAGTAAATTCAGGTCTTACCGAGGTCGGTAAAATAATAGCCTTTTTAAGTTACTTTACGATTATCTTACATGCAATGCTGGCTGTGACCAGAATTTTTACTGTTTATTCCAGGTCGATAGCATCAGCAAAGCGGATCGAAGAGATCTTAGAATCAGAAGAGGATCTTTCTGTTCTTTCATATCCTGACATTGGGGCTGATGATAAAAAGCAAAAATCAGAAAATCCAGAATACCATATAGAATTTGAAAATGTTTCTTTTAAATACATAGAGGGCTCTGATGAGGACAAGGAAGATAATATCAGCAATATCGATTTCAAACTCAAGCGTGGAGAATCTCTGGGTATAATTGGTTCCACAGGTTCGGGAAAGACCACGATCATAAATCTATTAATGCGCTTTTATGATGCGCAAAAAGGAGAAATCCGGATCAACACAAGACCTATAAAAACTATCGATAAAGGTGAACTTCGAAGGATGTTCGGGGTAGCGTTCCAGAATGACATATTATTTGAGGATACGATTATGGAAAACATAAGATTCGGGAGGGAATTGTCGGAAGAGGAAATAATAGAAGCTTCCGAGTATGCGATGGCAAAGGAGTTCATAATGGTCCGGCCTGATTCATACAATTCGGATTTGTCGATAAAAGGGGCCAATCTCAGCGGCGGACAGAAACAGCGCCTGCTGATTTCAAGAGCATTGGCCGGAAAGCCTGATATTCTTATCCTCGATGATTCGTCAAGCGCATTGGATTACAAAACTGATGCTATGATAAGAAAAATGCTCCATGAAAAATTCGATATGACTACCAAGATCGTTGTTGCCCAAAGAGTCAGCACGGTTATGTCCCTGGACCATATTCTTGTTTTGGAGGATGGCGAACAGATTGGCTATGGAACTCATGAGGAGCTTTTAAAAAACTGTGAGGTTTACGAAGAAATAAGCAGGATCCAGATGGGGGACAATAATTATGCGGGCTAGACCAAGAGGAAGATCAGTATATGATATAACCAAAATGAAAAGAACCAGGAAGCAGGTTATCATTCGTCTTGGAGCATATCTTGGGAAGTTCAGATTCCATATGCTGCTTGCGTTGATTCTTACAATCGCAGGCAATATGCTTTCGCTGGTAGGGCCAAAGCTTTCCGGCCTTGCGCTGGACAGTATGAAACTGGGAACAGGAAAGGTCGAGTTTGAATCACTTTTCTACTATGTCTCGCTAATGCTGATATTTTACGCTATATCATATTTGATGTCCTATGGACTTGCCAGATTAATGATAAATATCAGCCGCAAGGTTGTATTTCAAATGCGGCAGGATGTTTTTAACAAGCTTATGAGATTGCCTGTCTGGTATTTTGATACGCACCAGACTGGAGATATTATAAGTAAAATGTCCTACGATATCGATACTATCAACACCTCTCTTTCACACGACTTGATTCAGGTTTTCGCAAGCATGATAACCGTAGCCGGCTCGTTTCTGATGATGCTGACTATATCTCCGGTACTATGTCTGGTGTTTGCATTTACAATACCCGTTTCAATTCTGATATCAAGATGGATGGTAAAAAAGACCAGGCCGCTTTTCCGCAAAAGGTCAGCAAAGCTTGGAGAGATGAATGGTTTTGTAGAAGAAATGATATCGGGACTGAAAACCATAAAAGGATACAATCGGGAAGAATACACCATAAATAAATTTGACGTTAAAAACCAGGAGGCAGTGGATGCTTATTTTAAATCAGAATTTATGGGAGGCTTCAACGGACCGTCTATAAATTTCATAAACAACATATCTCTTTCTCTGATTAGCGCATTGGGAGCCATATTGTTTATAAAAGGCAGGATAAGTCTTGGGAATATTTCGTCTTTTGTCTTGTATTCAAGAAAGTTCTCGGGACCGATAAATGAGGCCGCGAATATAATGACTGAGCTGCAATCAGCCCTTGCTGCCGCAGACAGAGTATTCCAACTGCTTGATGAGCCAGAAGAGAAAGCTGATTTGCCTGGTGCAAAAAGCCTGAATGTAGTATCCGGCGATGTTAAGATGAAGAATGTCAGTTTCGGATATACCAGGGATAGAGAAATTATTCATAATTTAAGCATCCGTGCAAGACCAGGTTCTCTTACAGCTATAGTAGGGCCGACAGGAGCGGGAAAGACAACCCTGATAAATTTACTGATGCGCTTTTACGACCCTGATAAAGGAGAAATATCGATAGACGGCCAGGATATCGAAAATGTAACACGAAGAAGCCTTCGTAAGTCTTTTGCCATGGTTCTTCAGGATACATGGCTCTTTCAAGGAACTATTTTCGAAAATATAGCCTACGGCAATAAGGATGCGACTATTGAGAAAGTTATTGAAGCTGCGAAATCAGCTAAAATACACTCTTTTATAAAGCGTCTGCCTGATGGCTATAATACTGTTCTTCGGGAGGATGGACTAAATATTTCAAAAGGTCAGAAACAGCTTCTTACAATAGCCAGGGCAATGCTGACCGATGCGAAGATGCTCATTCTTGATGAGGCAACCTCCAATGTGGACACCAGAACCGAAATGCAGATACAGCAGGCCATGAGAAACCTGATGAAGGACAAGACCTGCTTTGTGATAGCTCATAGGCTTTCCACAATAATAAATGCCGACCATATTCTCGTAATCAATGACGGAGATGTTGTGGAACAGGGCAATCACAATGAATTGATACAGAAAAGAGGATTCTATTACCAGCTATACAATGCCCAGTTTGAATGAGATATGTTGATTGATCTTCGCTAATCCATTCCAGGTCTGTTCTATACTCAATCATTATAAACCTTCCTTCCGGCATTGTAGCCATCGATAAAGCCATTTATCATGTCCGGCAGCGCCAGGGCAAAACAAATGGCTATAAGTATCAGACCAATATATGATAATGCTTTTCGGTTTCCCTTCTTCTTTCCGATTACAGTCAAAATAACTCCGATAATAAATCCTGCAATTATTAAATAATCTTTCACTATAAACCCTCCGAACAATAAAACTGAATCATTGAACCTGCAGACCTCAGTGTGTGGAATTAGCGCCTCTGAAACCATTTATCAGAAGATCCTGCCAGATCTTTGATTCTTCCAGTCACCATATTCCAGAGCGGATAATATAAATAGTCTTTATAACATTTTATCTTAAAACACTATAAATTTCCATATGATTTGTAAAATTTTGTTTTCAATTCTCTATCGTATCAAAGTACTTTGGAAGGATGAGCTGCTCTGCAAGGTCTGCCCTTCGGTACTCAAAATGAGTATGAAGGACCGTCCCCGATACTCACTCAGAATGAGTAAAAAGGACCGTCCCCGATACTCATTTTTAAAATTGGGGATATTATGGTAAAATAATTTCACATATAATACTTCGAAGGAGACTTGTTATGATTTATGATGCGATCATTATAGGCAGAGGGCCGGCAGGATTATCCTGCGCCATTTATACCACCCGCGGAAATCTGAAGACATTGGTGATAGGGAAGGCCGACAGCATGCTTTTTAAAGCTGATAAAATAGAGAATTATTATGGATTTGAACATCCCATCAGCGGAAAAGAACTTTTCGAAATCGGGGAAAAACAAGCTCTGCGGCTGGGAGCAGAGATAGTCGAAGATGAAGTGGTCAGTATAGAGAAAACAGATAATTTTAAAGTTATTTGTGTTAATGGAGAATATGAAGCAAAAACCGTGCTTTTGTCAACAGGAGCTCCTGTTGTCAGGGCTCCGGTAAAAAAACTGGATCGTTTTGAGGGCAATGGAGTAAGCTACTGTACTACCTGTGATGGTTTCTTCTACAGAAACAAAAAGGTTGGAGTCCTGGGATATACTGATTATGCTGTTCATGAGGCTATGGAGCTCATGGCTTTTACCAATGATATAACGCTTTATACGAACGGTATGACTTTGAACATATCGGAAAAACTCAAGGATTCTGTGTCAAAGCTAAAGATAAACGATACTAAGATAAAAGAGCTTGACGGACAGGAAAAAATAGAATGGATCGTTTTTGAGGATGGAAGCCGGGATAGTGTTCAAGGCCTTTTCGTAGCTTACGGAAGTGCTTCATCAAACAGCTTTGCCATGAAAATGGGAATCGAGACAGAAGGTAAATCCATTAAGGTCAATGACAAAATGGAAACAAATATTCCGGGTCTATACGCCGCAGGTGATTGTACAGGAGTCTTTAAACAGATAGCTGTAGCAGTAGGTCAAGGAGCTTTGGCCTCAAGGCAAATGATTGAATGGGTACGAAAAAAGCGATAGATGTTGGCTGACTTTCATAAAACCATAAAGATGCAGTAAATTGGGTTATCTATTCTTCGTGAGATATAATTGCTGTAAAAATGTAATAAGATCGGGGCCGCCCGATCTTATTACAATAAAGGAGGAATCTATATAAAATTTAAAAAATGTACCGCTCCTAAAGGAGCGAAAAAAGGGGGCAATAAGGGGTAAAAAATGCTACGTTTAGTACTTCATCCAATTATGTATCTGGTTTGCGATCATTAAAACAATTATTACTGCGTCCTTTGCTGCTTACACATATAGTATAGAACAAATCACTATAAGAATATAAGCATAAAAACAACAAAATATTTGATAGATTTATTTTTCTATTTAGTGCAACATGTTGTGGTTAAACTGCATAAAAACCACTAAAATTCGATATATTTTTTGTAATCCAGATTATTCTTCTCACAGTAATTCATCAAACTGAATATGATTTTCTTGCCTCCGCCGATCCCTGTATTCAAAAACCGATATAAGTGAGCCGGATCGACACCAAGCTCTCTGCTGAATTGATTATAGTTTCCCATACATCTGGTGTTCATTAATTCTCTTATTTTTTCGCGATTTAGTCTGTTTTTCATAATAGTATCCCCAATCATCCATCGTATTAAAAAAGATTTTTAATGTTAATTTCTGTATAATTCTACCCTACGTGTTCAATTTTGTAAAGTGCATGAGTAAAACTAGAATAAAAGAGTTAATTCTGACATACACATTAAAATGGATTCAGACAAGAGGTGTGCATTATGAAAAAGTTTAGAGTAATAGCTGTAATAATGGTTCTGGCGCTTTTGATGTGTTCCTGCGGCAAGGATAAAAATAATGAGGATGTCATGGGAGATGACCTCACACCAATAAGCAGCCTGACCATTGACGAAGAAGAGGCGGCTGTGCTCAACGAAAAAGTGCCCGTGGTTTTATACTTCGGCAACGAACAGCAAAACAAGCTGGTCAAAGAAATTCGCTATGTGGATATCAAAGAAGCTAAAAAAGGAGCGGAAACCCTTGCTTCTGCAATGGTTAAAGAACTATTGAAAGGACCTAAGGCCGAAGGGCTGACTCCTCTGATTGCTGAGGGTACCACCTTAAGATCTCCTGTTACTATTTCAGAAAGGATTGCAAAAGTCGACTTAACCAAAGAATTCATAGAAAATCACCCAGGTGGAAAAGAGCTTGCCGAGCTAACTGTATATTCCATTGTAAATACACTGACAGAGATGAAGGAAATCGAGAGAGTCAAGATAACCATCAATGGTAAGGAAACGAAAAACTTTAAAGACAATGTTACTTTAAACAATGATTTTCCCAGGAACGATGCAGTAGTCAATAAGGAAGTAGGCCTTGCCAGACCTGAGGATGGAGGACTTGAACCGGTCGATGCTACCAGTGAGGATGAAAGTATTGAGATTTCAAATGAGGAAGACGAAGATCCGCTTGAATAATGTATGATTGTTAAGTATAATTTTATGGAAAGATCTAATTAATACCGTCTTATTAGGGGAGCATCAAAGCTCCCCTTGTAACCGTTTAGGAGGCCTTATAAGTGAAAAAGATCAAGGTTACAGTTTTATTTGGGGGTCAGTCTTCAGAACATGAAGTATCCAGAATCTCTGCCCAATGCGTTCTTGAAAATATAGACAAAGAGCGTTTCGATATAAGGATGGTCGGGATAACAAAAACGGGAGAATGGTTAGAATATAAAGGAGATATCAGTTTAATCGGATCAGGTGAATGGGAAAAGGTCGCCAGACAGCAGCTTATTGATAAGGCTGGTTTGGGCAGCGGCTTGTTAAATGCTCCACCAAGCTGTGTGGATCTTGTCAGCTTCAAGGACGCAGAAGACCGGAATATTGGTGTGGACGTTGTATTTCCTGTCTTGCACGGTCCCAACGGGGAAGATGGATCTGTTCAGGGGCTTTTGCAGTTGGCAGATGTGCCTTATGTGGGATGCAATATTCTGGCATCGGCCGCGGGAATGGACAAAGAATTTTCAAAGCTGGTATTTCAAAATGCCGGCATTCCTCAGGCGAGCTATATAAAGGTAATGAGAAATGAGATCAAAGGGTCCATGCCGTTCTTAATAAACAGGGTTTCCGAAAAGCTGGGTTGGCCATGTTTTGTAAAACCGGCCAATGCGGGCTCATCTGTGGGTGTAAGCAAGGTTAAAGGACCTCAAGAACTGGAAGCAGCTCTTTTGTTGGCAGCAAAATATGATGGGAAAATCCTCATTGAGGAGTTTGTCCGTGGAAAAGAGATAGAGTGCGCTGTTTTAGGGAATGAGAATCCCATTGCTTCAACAGTGGGCGAGATCGTGCCTTGTAACGATTTCTATGACTATAATGCAAAATATATCGACGGAAAATCGGAAACAATAATTCCTGCTGATCTTCCTTCCCATACCGTTGAACAGGTACAGGACTATTCGGTAAGAGCCTTCAAAGCATTAGGCTGTTCGGGTCTTTCCAGGGTTGACTTTTTTGTAAGTGAGGAAGGAAAGATCATATTAAACGAAATAAATACAATGCCGGGTTTTACCAGTATCAGCATGTATTCCAAGCTTTGGGAGGCTAGCGGTATCCCTTACCCTGAGCTGATTACAAGACTGATCGATCTGGCATTTGAAAAATATGAGCAAAACACACGATCATATGAGAGGGACTGAATGTGGAAAAACAAGTTTTAATTACTGTGAATAGCATTATTGACGATGCATCTGGCGAGAAAGACCACATGAGCTTCGTTACAGAAGGGACGCTGACCAGAGAAAATGGCTGCTTTATTGTAAAATATGAGGAAAGCGAAATAACTGGGTTAAACGGAACTACAACTACTTTAAAAGTGGAAAAAGACTCTGTAACATTGATGAGGCATGGTAATGTGGATGCCTTGATGCTGTTTGAAGTTGGAAAAACTCACCTTACAGACTATGATACTCAATACGGAAGTGTTATACTGGGAATAACAGCCAGGAATGTTGATGTTGACTTCTGTGAGTCAGGCGGGAATATCAAAGTAGATTATATACTTGAATATAACCGTTCCTACGGTGGAAGGAACAGTTTGATTGTCAGCGTCAGCGAGAAAAAGAACTAAGCCTGAGTAAAGCAAGGATGGATGAATTTGATGAACAACATTTTCGACAAAATAAGGGAGCAAATTTATAGTGTTGTGCAAAAAGCCTTTAATGCATGTGAACAAAAAGGAACCCTGCCAAATATACAAGTCGGTGAATTGTCGGTAGAGGTGCCCAGGGAAAGGGATTTTGGAGATTTTTCCACCAATGTTGCCATGCAGGTATCAAAGCAGGCAAAGCTGCCACCCAGAAAAACTGCCGAATTATTATTGAATGAATTTGATTTTACCGGAACATATATAGATAGAACTGAAATAGCAGGTCCCGGTTTTATAAATTTTTATCTTAAGAAGGACTGGCTATATGACTGTCTCCATATAATCCAGGAAAAGAAAGAAAAATACGGAGAAGTGGATCTGGGCAAGGGATTAAAGGTCAATGTTGAGTTTGTAAGTGCTAACCCCACAGGCCCGCTTCATATGGGAAATGCCCGTGGCGGCGCCTTAGGGGATTGTCTGGCAAGTGTGCTAAAAAAAGCAGGCTATGACGTTACAAGAGAGTTTTATATAAATGACGCAGGGAATCAAATCGAGAAATTTGGCATTTCACTGGAAGCTCGTTACCTCCAGCTTGTTTTTGGCGAGGATAAGGTAAGCTTCCCCGAAGACGGCTATCATGGAGAGGACATAATGGACCACGCCAGAGCTTATTTCGATCGGCACGGGGCTTCCCTTATGGACGTGCCTGCTGAAGAAAGACGCCGGATCCTTGTCGATTTTGCTCTCCCCATCAATATTCGGAAGATCCGTGAGATACTTTCGACCTACGGTATCGATTATGACGTATGGTTTTCTGAAAAATCTCTTCATGAGAATGGCGACGTTAAAAAAGCCATAGGCTATCTTACCGAAAAGGGCTATACAATTGAAAAAGACGGTGCGATTTGGCTAAACGGTGAAAAATTAGGACTTGAAAAGGATGAGGTTCTAATAAGGAACAATGGTGTTCCGACCTATATGGCAGCCGATATCGCATACCACTATAACAAGCTCATAACCAGGGGTTTTGATCTGGCTATAGATTTATGGGGCGCAGACCATCACGGGCATGTGGCCAGGATGAAGGCGGCAATAACACCCTTCGGGCTTAAGAAGGAACAACTGGAAATCGTGATTTTCCAGCTTGTAAGGCTTTTCAGGAACGGTGAACTGGCCCGTATGTCCAAAAGAACAGGAAAGGCAATCGCGCTGGAGGATCTTTTGGAGGAAGTCGGTAAGGACGCCGCCCGATTTTTCTTTAATTTGAAAAGCTCAGGGAGCCATCTTGATTTTGATTTGGATTTGGCTGTTAAACAGTCAAACGATAACCCTGTTTTCTATGTCCAGTATGCTCATGCGCGAATTTGCAGCCTATTAAGAAAACTGGCAGAGGAAGGGATCACAGGTAAGCCCATTTATGAGGTAGATCTGACCCTTCTTAAGGAAAAGGAAGAGATTGAGCTTATGAGAAAGCTCTCGGAGTATCCGGAGGAGATCGCTCTATCAGCAAAAACTCTGGAACCAAGCCGGTTGACCCGCTATGTAATGGAGGTCGCAGCCAGCTTCCACAGCTTTTACAATGCCTGTAGAGTAAAGGGTGAGGAAGAGAAGTTGATGATGGCACGTTTATTACTGGTAGACTGTACCAGAATAGTGATAAAAAATATTTTAGAACTGATAAAAATCGATGCTCCTGAAAAAATGTGATCAGACACATAAGTTGCTTTTTATGTTATTTGTTATTTGGAGGGTATTTGTATGAGTTTATTTGGAGAGTGGCAGAAAAGGCTGGAAAACCAGAACAAAAATCCTGAAAACCAAATGTTTTTTGAAAACTATCTTCAGAAAGAGACCGAGGCTTACAAAAAAATACTGGGATCAGGCATAACAAGCCTTACAGGCAAGCTGGCTGATTTGGCAGAAACCTACGACATGGATAATGTGACCTTTATGGGTTTTTTAGACGGCATCAATACCAGCCTGGACAGCAAGCTCGATTTGGAGTCACTTACCGGGGAAAGTCATATCGATAAAGCAATTCTGCATTACAAGCTCTACTACAATATGCTTAATGCAAAGGCAAATTGGCTTTATGAGTTGGCGGAATGGGATAGCTTATTATCCTTGGAAGAGCGGCTGCAGATCAGGAAAAAGTTTAACGAAGATCACAGGGCAGTCAGCAATAAAGTGGGAAGAAATGACCCATGCCCTTGCGGAAGCGGTAAGAAGTACAAAAAGTGCTGCGGCGCAAATTAAAATATAAGGGATAACAGACCCATTCGAGGAGGTTAGTATGTTAAAGGTTAAAAATTTGTCAAAGAAATATGAAAAAGTATTGGCTGTCAACAAGGTATCATTCGAAATCAACAGTGGTGAAATCGGAGTGTTGATAGGTCCCAACGGAGCGGGGAAAAGCACGACCATAAAGTCAATTGCAGGTCTTTTGCGTTTCGAAGGGGAGATATCTATTGACGGCAAACCAAATAAAAGTATTGACGCAAAGAAAATCTTTGGATATGTACCTGAAACAGCAGCTCTTTATGAATCACTAAGCGTATGGGAACATTTGGAGTTCATAGCAAGAGCTTATGGCCTGAAGGATTGGGAAGAAACTGCTGAAGTGCTTTTAACGCGTTTTGACATGGAAGATAAAAAAGAAAAGATCGGCAAAGAGCTTTCAAAAGGAATGCAGCAGAAGGTTAGTATTTGCTGCGCTTTATTGATCAATCCCCGCATGGTTATGTTTGATGAGCCGATGATAGGACTTGACCCAAAGGCCATAAAAGAGCTTAAGGAAATGTTTGTCGAACTTAAGAATGCCGGTTGTGCAGTACTTATAAGCACTCATATTCTGGATTCGATAGCTGAAATCTGGGATAAGGCTTTGATCATGAATAAGGGAGAGATCGTATATAACAATACACGCGATGCAATGCTTGCAAGCGGAGAATCCCTGGAGCATATCTTCTTTTCCTTAACTGATGAGGAGGAGGCAGAAACCGCATGAAAGCTTTACTGTTTGTAATAAGGCGAACACTTAAGAATCTGATCAAAGGTGTATTTAAGAAACCAATTCTGCTTATAGGCTACATATTTATTATCCTCTTTATAGTTTTGATGCTGGTTGCTTCTTTCGCTATGCCGTCAGGTTTTATAAGGAGCGGTTCACCAGGCTTTTTTACCGGAATAATGTCACTTGTCTTCATCTTTATGTATTATACAACTCTAAAGCTTGGAATTGAAAAAGGCAGCACATATTTTCGTCTGGCCGATGTGAATTTTGCCTTCACCGCCCCGATAATGCCAAATAAGATCTTGCTTTACGCATTTATAAAGCAAGTTGGCGGAACCTTTTTGTTCTTATTTATTGCAATATGCCAGATCCCGAATTTAAAGAATAATTTTGCTTTGCAGCCTTACGGCACCTGGATGATCCTTCTTTCAGTAATTATGTATGCACTTTCTTATCCCCTCATAAGCATGATCCTCTATTCATGGGCGACTAAGAGCTCCGGAAGAAAAAATCTTCTTAAGAGGTTATTTGATATTCTGGCCCTTGCGGTTGCAGTCTTATTTATCTTTAGTCTTGCCAAAACCCGCAGCTTTGCTGATTCATTGGATGAAGTTTTCAATAATCCGGTTGCCAGGTATTTCCCTGTAATCGGCTGGACAAGTTCCATCGCTTCGGCTGCAATGAACGGTTTTACTCCCGAATTCTGGGTCGGGGCTATGGGTATGGTACTGTTGATTGCAGGTGCTTCTGTTGTATTATACCGGATGAATCTTGATTATTATGAGGATGTACTGGAAGGAGCCGAATATGTTGAAGCCGCTTTAAAGGCAAAGCGTGAAGGGAACAATTTGAGATTCAACCTGAAAATAAAAAACAAGGTGAATCAGAAATTATCGGGTACCGGCGCCAGTTCGATTTTTTTCAAGAACCTTCTGGAGCTTAGAAAAACGGCGTTCTTTATGTTCCTGGACAGATCCTCGGTCATGGTCATAATTGCAGCTATAGTGTTTAAGTTTATAATGCCAAGCGAGGCATCAGAGCTTACCTTATCGACGATACTGTTTTTTGCCGCGTATATGCTGCTCCTTATTCAAATGCAGGGCGGTATTGGCAAAGAGATAGAAAAACATTATATTTTTCTTATACCGGCTTCCTCTGCTGAAAAGCTCTTTTTTGTAACCTTGGGAGAGCATGTAAAAAACCTTTTCGACGGATTTATTCTATTTACTGCAGCAGGGATCTTGTTCAAGGCTCCCGTTAATATAGTAGCAGGTTGTACCATTACTTATGGTTTTTTCGGGGCTGTATATACTTACGGTGATATTATTGCACGAAGGATATTCGGACGTATCCACAGCAAAGGTGTTCTTATATTTGTTAAGGCAATAGTTAACCTTTTGATGGTTTTACCGGGCATCATCGGGGGTGCCATAGTTTTCGCGATCACAAGAAGTGAGTTTTTAATGATCAGCATTATTGGCGGCTGGGGCTTTGTCCTGGCAACGACACTCTTTGTCTTTTCGGCAGGCATACTTAATAATTTGGAAACTGTAAGCTGAGGGAAGGGTTTTTAATGAGAGCCAGATTTGCCCAATATAATGATTTTGAAGGGATAATGGATTTATATGAGATCCTGCATCCAGAAGATAACATAGATTCTTTGGCTCATCTGAAAAAGGTATGGGACGAGATCATGAATAATCCGGACAGACACCGTTATGCAGTAGTGGAACAAGACGATAAGCTTGTTGCCACGAGTAATATAGTAATCGTTCCCAATCTAACCCGTACCGGTAGACCTTATGCTGTAATAGAGAATGTCGTAACCCATCCCGATGCCAGAAGAAAAGGCTTTGGCCGTGCTGCAATGCAATTGCTCCTGGAATTCGCAAAAGCACAAAACTGTTACAAGGTGATGCTATTAAGCTCCAGTAAGCGTAAAGAAGCCCATGAATTCTACAGAAGCTTAGGCTTTGACGGGAACGCCAAATGCGGTTTTATATATTATATGGATCAAGAAAGATTAATCCGGCTATATTAAAGAAAAAACGGTTAGAAGTGCAAACAACACTTCCAACCGTTTTTTTTGGAGGAGTTAATGAGCTAAAACAATAAGGTGTGGTACTTTACTTTTTCCCACCGGGGCCACCGGGGCCACCGGCTCCGCCGGTTATTACATATGTTTGTGTTGCTATCTCGGAATCAGCCATTCCCGATTTAATGGCTATGGCCTTAATGGTCATGGATTTATCAACGTTGATCTCTTTGTCATATTTTTTTGAATTCGCTGTTGGAGTAGATCCATCAGTTGTATATCTGATAGTAGCTCCACTCGTTGCACAGGATAATTTAACCTTTTGTTTCGATGAATATGTTCCTCCCTGAATACTGAATACAGGTGCTGATACTTTTTCACTGCCACCACTGCCTCCTTCGCTCCCGTTAATGACATATGTAGCAGTTGCTACAGCAGAATCATTCATTCCCGTTTTTATGGCAATTGCCTTTATAGTTGTAGATAACAATATAGAGTTTGACCCCAGGTTGGTAAAAATCGTCAACTACTCTTTTGATGAAACATACGAATGTTCAGCCGAACTTCTGGACGAATTCGATGATTTGACAGCAGTCTTTTGTAGTGAAGATTTAATGGCGGCTGCATTTATAAACGCAGCAAAAGATAAAGGGTTAAAGATTCCTCATGACATCTCGGTTGTTGGATTCGATGATCTGTTACCGGATAATATTATTGTGCATGATATGCCGCTTATCACTACAGTTAGACAAGCGCGCCAGAATATGGCGACTCAGGCTGTCTATGCCCTTATCAACCAGATTCATGGAAGAGAGGAGCCCTATAATCTGACTTTTAACCTGGACTTGATAATCAGAAACTCAACAGCGCCGCGGAGGCGATGAAACATAACACAGGCATGTAATAAGATTGGAAGAGAGGGAATGAATTGGTCACAATAAATGATATAGCTAAAAAGGCTGGCGTTTCACCAGCTACTGTATCCAGAATATTGAATAACAAAAACAAATACTCAAGTTCAAAGTCTTTGAAGGTCTTGGAAATTGCCCGGGAATTGGGATATAGTGTCAAGGCTCACAACCGTTAGTCAACCCAGGCGTGAAATGGCTAAATATGCTGTTTATTGTCTTTATAACCGTATACATGGGATCGATATCCCTGCAGTAAAAAATTTCAAAACCAATCTGGTAATCAGAAACTCGGTAAAAAGGATTTAACGTAAATAATTAGTGTATAAGAGGCTGCCTTTTTAAGACAGCTTCTTTTTTATACATATTCATGAGCATTCGAATTTACATATCTTGTTGGGGATCTTAGCTTAGCCATTAATGGGTTACATATGCATATACATGATACGCAAATAACAACAGCCGATGGATTGAAAAATCTATCGGCTGTTTTGGTACGCCCGACACGATTCGAACGTGCGACACCAAGTTTAGGAAACTTGTGCTCTATCCTGCTGAGCTACGGGCGCATAACAGCGCTTGTCATCACAAGCGCATTAAACATTATACTTCACCATAATTCCTCCTGTCAAGGAGCGGAAACATCCCCATATTTATGTTTCGTAAGGGCGTGCATTATGAGTAATGGGGACATTCCGCAGCAAGTCAGACCCACGAAGCAGCGGTGTGTCCCCATTACTCATTAGTATAAGTAGCCCATCCTTAGTGCTGCGCTACTTATGTTGTTGCACATCCGATTTGACATGCATAGCATATATTATGATTATGATATAATAGGTGCAAGTTGTGGATTGTATTGCCCTTTATGATTCGGGGAATTATGCATATAGGATCTGCCGGATATTTGAGCAGAGAGGGATCGTTTTTCAGGTCATATCAACACCCTGCAGGGTCTCCAAAACAGGATGCGGATATTGCCTTTTGTTTCCTGAACAGTATTTGAACCAGATTATAAGTACAAGCGCAGCTTTCGGCTGCCCGGTTAGGGAGGTTTACAGAATAGAGTATGTAAATGAACGTAAGAAATACATTAAATTATTATGATATGGAGATGAAAACTCGTGATAAATGTAAAAGGAACTTTAGATACCATGAAGAAGCTGTCGATCATTGCCGGGAAGGAGATACTAAAGCTCTATAAAAAAGAAATAGCAATAGAGTATAAAGACGATAAATCACCCGTGACAGATGCCGACAAAAAAGCGGATGATATTATTGTAAGAGGCCTAAAAGACAAATTTCCGGAAATTCCGGTTTTATCCGAGGAATCAAGCGATGATTATTCCAGATTGGGAGAACGGTATTGCTTTGTCGTCGATCCTCTTGATGGTACAAAAGAATTTATTAACAGGAACGATGAGTTTACTGTTAATATTGCTCTGACAGAATGTGGACTTCCTGTTCTGGGTGTTATTTATGTTCCGGTTTATGATGAGCTGTATCACGCTGCTAAATCCCTCGGTGCCTGGTCTTTTATAAACGGTCGGGAAGAGCGTCTTTTTGTATCCCAGAGGACTAAGGATATAAGACTTGCAAAGAGTCGATTCCATCATACTCCCGAGCTGGATAAGCTGATTGCCGCCAATAGAATAAAAAATGTTATAGTCGCCGGAAGCGCATACAAAGGCTGTCTCCTGGCAAGAGGCGATGTTGAGGTTTATTATCGTTTCGGCAAAACCATGGAGTGGGATACCGCTGCAATGGATATTATTGTTACTGAGGCAGGGGGCTTTTTCTCAGGTATTGACGGTAAGGATTTTATTTACAACAAGAAAAACCCCGAGAATCCAACAGGCTTTTATGCCCTGAACAAGAAAGAAAACGCACTTAAATTAGTTAAGGGATGATAATGTTGATATTCTTGTGCAATATTTCAACAGATACACGAGTTTCCATGTTTACTTCTCCGTCAATATTGACGGGAAATAGAGAAGTGCTTTCAATAACAGCCCTTTTTCCCTGGGTGTGCGTAACTTCCTTCATCGTTTCATGCTGGCCCTTACGGAATAGAGGGAAAAACCTTAGTATCTTACGGCGATTGCATGAATCGACCAAATAAAAATCCAGTATGCCGTCATCGGTTTTGGCACTTGGAGCTGCCTTCATACCTCCGCCGTAATATGAGCCGTTTGCAAAGATTGAGAGCAACAGCTCTTTTTCCATAGGCTCTTTATCATCAAGAGTAATATAAAGTTTATACTTTTTACATTTTATCAGGGTAGCGAGAACCCCCAAAATATATGATGCGGGCCCGGAAATGAACGGAAAACCCTTAAAATAATTTCTGTTTAAAACCACATCGGCGTCAAACCCTATGGAAGCAATATTAATAAAGAATCTATCATTCAGTCTGCCCAGGTCAACAGGAACTGAATAAGACATCGGAAGGACCTTGATAAGCTTTGCGGGATCCATAACCGGGTACAGGCTGCGAGCCGCGTCATTTCCCGAACCGCACGGGATTATGCCCAGTTCTGTTTCGGAACCGGCAATGCCGTTGACAACCTCATTCAATGTACCATCTCCACCGACTGCATAAAGGCGTACCTTGTCATGTCTTAAAGTAGCTTCTTTAGCTATTTCTTCTGCATGCCCCGGAGCTTTTGTAACAGATATTTCATATGTATGGTCAAATCCATTGAAGCGGGACTCTATTTCCGAAGTAATGTGTAATGCTTTTCCCTTACCGGCAACAGGATTGACAATAAACAAATGATGCAAAATAATCACCCATTAAATAAAATAACGGTTACATTTTATCACATTTTGTACTGCCATTCGACAACAAAATAGATTTTGGGGTGAAATCCGGTGATAATCAAGGGCAAACCCGGCAGTAATCAGGTGATCACGGTGTAAAAAATCACCAAAAATATATGAGATTATAGCAAATATTATGGCATCATCTGTATTGAATCAAAGCTATTTGTTATGCTATATTTAATCATGCCGGTATTTTTTATAAACCGGACAAATTAATAGTAACACTTTTATTTCGAATCATATCCCTTATAGGGAATGAGAACGGAGGGTAAAAATGAAAAATCTGTTCAAGAGCCCGAGAGGCTTAACTTTTCTTGGCCTTATGCTGGCCATCACCATTATTATGGATATGACTCCTTTGGGCATGATTCCAATTGGGGCAATCAGTGCAACGATCATCCATATTCCGACCATAATAACAGGAGTTGTTCTGGGACCCGTCGCAGGATTTATAATGGGTACTTCTTTTGGCATTGTAAGCCTTACTCATGCTTTAACAAGACCTGCAACTATTTTGGATCCTTTGTTCATGAACCCGCTGGTTTCAGTAC
>JAAYNO010000012.1 GCA_012520855.1 Clostridiaceae bacterium
AGATACTTAATAATGATGCCCTTCTTAAAGGATTTACTGTGGATAATATGGCTGAATCATTTGAGATTAAGGTTACCGATCCCAATAACAGTGATGAATTGATAGAACAGATATCTGAATTTAAAGGAGTAAATAACGATAACGGAATTGGCTACGGAAAAGACGAGCTTGATAAGCTTGAAGCGATCTTAAAAGTTTTCAATTACATAGTAATGGTAGTATTAGCCGTTCTTATGGTCATTTCGGTTTTCCTTATATCAAATACGATCAGGCTTACGGTTTTTGCAAGGCGTCGTCAGATAGAAATCATGAAGTATGTCGGGGCTCTTGACAGCTTTATAAGGTGGCCGTTTATAGTGGAAGGGCTGCTGATAGGCTTCATTGGCGCGGTTCTGTCATTCTTCCTTACATCACAGGCATATTCATGGCTTCAGAATGTGATTAATGCTATTTTGATCAACCTGAACATGGCACCGCTCAGTGTTTTGGAGTTTGGTCCTGTAGCATTGAGGATTTTTATTATTTATGCCATATTCGGTGTTATTATCGGGGGCATCGGAAGCTTTTTATCTGTAAGAAAGCACTTGAATGTATAATAAGTTGACGATATAATAAAATGAGTAATTGTAATAATTTTGTAAGTTAAATCATTCATATTTGTTGGTAAGTTTGCATATGCGACCAACTATCTAAAAAGGATGGGGGCACATACATATGATAAAGCGAATAGCTGCAACAGTCTTATCTTTAATTCTTATCGTAGTCGTAGCGGTTACATCTTCAGCAAGTTCCGTAGACGACGCGAAAAAAGAACTTAATCAGACTAAGGCTGAAATGAATGCTATTAAGAAAAAGCAAGACGAAGCTAAAAAGACTCTTCTTAACGACAAAAAAAAGAGAGATCAAATCATAGCCGAACTACAGGAAAAGGGTCACGAAAAAGAAGAAATCGAAGCAAAGATTAAGGAAATAGAAAGCGCCATAGCATCGTTGGAAGAAGCTATCAGGCTTGCGGAGGAAGAGTATGATGCGCAATTGAAGCTCTTCCAGGAGAGAATGGTTGCTATGTACATAAATGCAAGAACAAAGGCTGATGTGAGCTTGCTGATGCAGAGCGAGAGCTTTGAGGATATGTTCAAAAGAAATCAGATGCTCAATCTGATTGCAAAGTTCGATCAGGACATGATCGCCAGCCTGGAGAGAAAGCAAGCCGAAATAGATGAATTAAAAAGAATCAAGGAGAATGAAGAAGAGACTGCAAAAGAACAACTGGAAGTGAGTCTTAGCCAGATTGAGGAATTAAACAACTCGCGGGCTGCTGTCGAAGACAGGCTGCAGAAAACCCAGATGAGTGTTAAACAGCTTGAGAAGGCAATTGACCAGCTTGAAAAGCAATCTAAGGATCTTGAAAAATGGATACAGAAGCAGCAATCTGCCGCCAAATACTCAGGGGGCCCTATGCAATGGCCGCTGCCTGGTTATTATAGAATTTCCTCCGGTTTCGGAATGAGGTTTCACCCAATTCTTAAATATAATAAGATGCATGGAGGCATTGACATCCCGGCTCCTTCCAATACCCCGATCCATGCTGCCGCGACAGGCACGGTCATTTGTGCCGGCTGGTTAAGCGGAGGATCAGGCAATACGGTAATAATCGACCATGGAGGCGGTATAACAACCTTGTATTTCCATATTAAGAGCGGAGGTATTCTGGTAAAAGAAAAACAGAAAGTCCTGGCAGGAGATGTTATAGCCAAGGTTGGCAGCACCGGCTTATCTACTGGCCCACACCTCCACTTTGAAGTCAGAAAAAACGGTGTTCGCCAAGATCCTATAAACTATGTCACTAATAAAAAATAATAATCATCGATATATAAAAATAATAAAGAGCAGTTAAGATAATACAACTGCTCTTTTTTTGCAAACACTAATATATCCCCCGCATGAAATGCCCATGCAATAATCGGATCATTTTATCAAAGGATTATCATTTCATGAAGATATCATGGCTCTTATTGAAAAGCAAAGGCTTTTGGGTATACTAGTTATATAAACATTGTTTGAAAAAAAGAAGCATAGGATATAAAATAAATAATATTATGCATAAGAAGGGTTGCTTTAATGAATTATAAACGTACTATACTGATTTCTTTACTTATAATGTTATGTTTGGTGGCAGCGTTTTTTTCAGGTTATTTCTTTTCTGTTATACGCTTGATGTCCTGGGAGGTTTTTGTGTCCAAACCTGCTGAGGATTGGTTTAAGCCTCAGAATGCAATATACTTTGATCGGGATCAGATAGATATTGAAGATATTGCAGCCTTTAATCATGTGAAGAATATACTCGAAAATGAATATTATAAGGAAGTAGATTTTAGAGAAGCCTTCAGTATGGCTATCAAAGGCCTTTCAGCAGGCTTGGATGATCCTTATACAGCGTATTACACACCTGAAGAAATGAAGGATTATCTTGAGGGAGTATCAGGCAATTATGTGGGAATAGGTGTTTCGGTTCATATGGACGAGAACTTTTTATTGAATGTTGCCGACGTGTTTGCCAATTCTCCTGCAAAAGAAGCTGGCATCAAGAAAAATGACAAAATTATCAAGGTTGATGATGAGGATGTTACAGCAATCAGGGAAGCAGATCTGATAGTCAAAAAAATCAAGGGTGAACCGAATACAAAGGTTAAAATAACTATTTACAGGCCTGATGAAAACAGGCAGATCGATCTGGAATTAGAAAGGCGCTATATAAACATATCATGGATTGCCAGCGATATCCTGGATAACAAAATTGGATATATTCATATAAAGCAGTTTGACGATGATATTTCAAAAGACTTTGAACAGCATCTCAATGCTCTTATGTCAAAAGGGATAAAAGGCCTGGTGATCGATTTACGAGATAATCCCGGCGGTTCCTATTATCAGGTTATCAGAATCGCTGACAGAATTGTACCAAAAGGGTTAGTTGTTTACACCGAGGATCGGGGCAAAAACAGACATGAGCAATACTCGGATGAAAGGGAGCTGGAAATACCCCTGTCTATACTTATTAATGAATATAGCGCCAGTGCTTCGGAGATTCTTGCTGCATGTGTACAGGATTATGGGAAAGGAACTTTGGTTGGAACGAAAACATTTGGAAAAGGACTTGTACAGGAAATTGACATGAATTTTGCCAACGGCGGCGGATTTAAGTATACGAAAGCCCGTTATTTTGCACCGTCAGGGCGAAGCATTCATGGTGAAGGCGTGATACCCGATATTGAAGTTGAATTAAATGAGGAATTCAAAACGACCCCAATTGAGGACATCCCCCATGAAAGGGATACACAGCTTAAAGTAGCAATAGAGGAAGTAATGAAAAAAATTAAATAACACATACTGGGCGAAGCGAAGAATGCACTCCCCTGCTAGCCATCATGGGTGAAACGAAGGATCTTTACGAATAATGGGGACAGAGAAAAGCAAAGAATCTCATTGAATACCCATGGACAGGTTTGGCAATAATGATTCATGGGGTGATGCAATATGCAGAAGAATGATGAACAGCTAAAATTTGAAGTAGCGAAGGAGCTCGGCTTGCTGGAAAAAATTCAGAAGGGTGGCTGGAAAAGCCTTAGTGCAAAGGAAACAGGACGTATTGGCGGTATTATTTCCAGAAAGAAAAAAAACAAGGCTGTTTAATTACAGGTATTAATATGTACACACATTTAGCGGAAGTTTATGACCGGCTTACACACGATATCGATTATACTAAGTGGGCTGATTACATACAATCAGCCTTCATGAAATTCAGGTGCTCACCCAGGCTCATACTGGAGCTTGGGTGCGGGACCGGAAGTTTAGCGCTTGAACTGTCAAAACGCGGCTATGATATGATTGCTCTTGATACCTCGATTGACATGCTTTGCAGGGCTTACCAAAAGGCAAAGACAGCAGGTGCCGACATTCTGTTTTTGAATCAGGATATGAGGGAATTTGAGTTATACGGAACGGTAGATGCCGTTATATGTCTGCTGGATTCAATCAATTACATTACTTCAATAAAAGATTTAAAAAAAGTATTTGGTTTAGTGAGAAATTATCTTAATCCGGGAGGCCTGTTTATTTTTGACACCAACAGCCCATATAAGTTGTCACATATTTTAGGGAATGAAACCTTTTATGAACTGGGCGACGAAATCTCATGGGTTTGGAAGAATACATACGACAGTAAAAAAAGAATCACTACCTTTGATATTACCTTTTTTGTAAAAACCAAAGATGGTCTGTATGAACGCTTTGATGAAACACATAAGGAACGAGCCTTTACAAGGGAAGAAATAGCAGGAGCCCTGAAATCTGCCGGGCTTCAGCTTATGGGGGATTATGGGAATCTCAATTTTTCAAAACCGACTCCCTTGGAAGAACGTATTTTTTATATTGCACAAAAAGCCCCAACATGATTTAATCTGAATATACAATATTGTTTATGGACTTTGAATATTTTATATGGAGGGACGATCCTTGGGAAGAAGAGAGACCAGAGAGAATACAATGAAATTGCTTTATCAGATACAAATACAAAAAGATGATATCAAAGAACAAATTGAAATGTTTATGGAAGAAAATCAGATAACTAATGAGCCTGACAAGGAATACCTTCTGGATGTAGTAAACGGTGTGATGGAAAAATCAACTGAGCTGGACGAGCTTATAGCCCATCATGCCAGGGATTGGTCAATCCATAGAATGCCAAAAGTAGATTTAGCTATAATGCGCCTGTCATGCTATGAAATGAAATACAGGAATGATATTCCTGTTAATGTATCAATAAACGAAGCAGTTGAGATGGCGAAGAAATATAGCGGAGATCAATCGAAGACATTTGTAAACGGAGTATTGGGAAAAATATACGACGAATTAAAAAGCAAATCCGACAAGAATTCGGAGGAATGACCATGAATAAAGCTATGACAGTTTCAGAACTGACTATATATATAAAGCGGCTTGTCGACAGTGATATGCTGCTTTCTGATATTCTGGTCACGGGTGAAATATCAAATTTCAAAGCTCACACTTCGGGTCATATGTACTTTTCATTAAAGGATAAAGATTCTATAGTCAAATGTGTAATGTTCAGGGCTCAGAACAGCCGTTTGAGATTTATGCCGGAAGAAGGAATGAAAGTCATTGCAAGAGGATACATATCGATCTACACTCAGGGAGGAGTATATCAGTTATATGTAGACGACATGCAGCCTGATGGCACAGGTGCCTTATATATGGCATTTGAACAGTTAAAAAAGAAGCTTGAATCCAGGGGACTTTTTGAAATCAGCAGGAAAAAGCCGATCCCAATGCTTCCTCGAGCCATAGGGATCATTACATCGCCTACAGGAGCCGTGATTAGAGACATGACCAATATTTTAAACAGGCGTTATCCGAATAACAGGGTTATTCTATACGGTTCGGCAGTTCAGGGAGCCGAAGCCCCGGCTCAGTTGATAAAAGGCATAGAATGCTTTAATTCATTAAGAAATGTAGATGTAATCATTCTTGCCCGCGGAGGCGGCTCTCTGGAAGATCTATGGGCATTTAATGATGAAAGGCTTGCACTGGCGATTTCAGAATCAGAGATACCCATTATCTCAGCGGTAGGGCATGAAACGGATTTTTCCATATCAGATTTCGTCGCTGATTTGAGAGCTCCTACTCCCTCTGCAGCAGCCGAGCTCGTCGTGCCCGAGAAACAAATCTTAACCGACAAATTGGATACTTATAAAAAGCGATTGACGAATTCCTTATCTCAAAGATCAAAAAAGGAACGGGAAAGGATACATAAAATATCGAAATCAAGGAGTCTTAATAAGCCATTGGATTTCATAAACCAAAAAAGGCAGATGATCGACTCACTTGAGCGAAGCCTGTGCTTACACGGTAAGGCTAAGGTGGAGCGCTTATGGGCATCCTTAAGGATTGCGGCTGGCAAATTGAATGCCTTAAGCCCTCTTACAGTATTAAGCCGCGGTTATGGTATGATTAAAAAGGAAGATGGAACGACAGTACGTTCGGTTGAAGGATTGGTACCGGGTGACAGGCTGATTATAACAGTAGCCGACGGAGAATTCAGTGCTTTGCATGAAAAAACATTATAGTATACCAGAAGAACCGCCCCCCTGGTATAATCAGTCACCATAAGAACCGGCCGATACCACTTAAAAAAGTTGTTCCATAAATGTCATTACTGATCAAAGAACATACTTTGTATGTTCTGGGCGAAGAATCTTATTAGCTAATAATGCGCGTTTTAAGATTCTTGATTCCGATTCGCTCCATTCAGAATGGCAGGGTAAATTGCATCGAAGCATTTACTTATGTCATCCTGAGCAGAGAAAACGCTTTGCGTATTCTCATTGCGAAGGATCTTTTTCGCTGACTATGGGAGCATTAAGGTTGATTGAAGGGGAGAAAGATGTATGAATAAGAATGAGGAAAAGAAAAATATTACTTATGAACAAGCCGCTGCTGAATTGGAGAGTGTAGTGGAGCTTTTGGAAAGTGGAGAGTTAACACTGGAAGATTCCATCAGGATGTTTGAAAAGGGGATCGAACTGATACGTTTTTGCAATAAAAAGCTTGATGACATCGAAAAGCGGATCACAATTCTTATTGAAGGAAAGGATGGGATGATCGAAAAGGACTATCATCCCGATGACATGCAGATATGAGTTTTATCGCCGGATATAAAGAATATCAGAATATTGTTGAAAATTGGCTTGATTCAGTAATAATAAACCATTCATCTTTCCGGACCAGCATTCATGAGGCAATGGAATACAGCCTTATGGCGGGCGGCAAGAGAATACGGCCAATACTGTCCATTGCGGTAAATGATATGCTCAAAGGGGACCGGTCTTCAGTAACGCCCTATGCAATCGCTATCGAACTGATCCACACCTATTCATTGATCCATGATGACCTGCCCTGTATGGATAATGATGATTTAAGACGCGGCAAACCGACCAATCATAAAGTATTCGGTGAAGCTATGGCGGTTCTTGCCGGGGATGGATTGCTTAACCTTGCATATGAGATCATGCTTGCTGATGCTGTAAAAGATAAGAATAACAGGCTTCAAAAATCAGAAACAGCCCGGCTTATTGCCGAAGCTGCCGGTATTTCCGGCATGATAGCCGGTCAGGTGATGGATATGGAGGCTGAAAACAGAGATATATCATATGAAGAGCTCTGTATCATGCATAAAAAGAAAACAGGAGCATTGATAAGGGCTGCGGTCCTTGCGCCTGCTGTATTGTTGGATGCAAAAGAAGAAATCCGGACGAATTTGGAGGTATATGCCGATAATATCGGGCTTGCTTTCCAGATCAAAGATGATATTCTTGACAATGAAGGCTCAAGAGAAATTGTAGGAAAATCAGTCGGCAGCGACGAAAAGAACAATAAGGCTACCTTTGTAAGCAAGCTGGGTATAGAAAAGGCCAAAGAACTATTGAAGTCATCGGTTGAAAAAGCGGTGGAAGCTTTAAAAACTATCGAGAATAATGACTTCCTTATAAAAATGGCAGTCTTTATTGCCCAGAGAAATAAATAACAGAAGGTAAAAATACAGGGGGAAAGACAAATTTGACATTCAGTGATTTTCTTAGTAATAAAGCCATTACTTTGCCCATTTTTTCATGGTTTCTGGCACAGCTCATAAAATTTATACTTTGCTTGATTAAGTATAAAAAGCTTGATTTCAGAAAGTTTGTCTCATCGGGGGGCATGCCAAGCTCTCATAGTGCTATTACGGTATGTCTGGCTACTGTTATGGGCATTAAATTTGGATTTGGTTCGGGTGAATTTGCCATATCAGTTATACTTTCCTTTATTGTGATGGCCGATGCCGCAGGCGTAAGGCGCGCTGCAGGCAAGCAGGCTGAAGTGCTGAATAAAATCATTTACCATTCCAGGGAAATAAGAGTTGATAAAGAGCTTAAAGTGCTGTTAGGACATACTCCTGTACAAGTGATCGCTGGAGCAGCATTAGGCATTCTGGTAGGAACAGTATTTGCATAACAGTTAGTTTTATTGTATAATACTATTCCATAGTGAAAGTCATCAGGATGGCGCAGTATCCTAGTCAGTACTGCCTGCTTCGAAGACGGGCCTAAAAATCCGTTAAAGGGCACATCGATGAAGTTCCTTGTGCCGGCTTGTTACGCCCAGTGATGGGCTGGTGCTGGG
>JAAYNO010000080.1 GCA_012520855.1 Clostridiaceae bacterium
ATATACAGTATATTTTTATCTGCATCCTGGCAGCTTTCATCAAATACCTTGGTTTTGTAAACAGATATCAATCCGTCATTTCTTTCTATCCCGACTGCAACCGGCACACCTTTGCCCGATTTCTCAACAGCTTCCAAAAATGCCTTATTGAAAAGTGCGGCAGGATAAAAATCAGGGTCATAAATTGGCTTTACGTTTAATGCAAAATCAAATGGTTTCTTCATAATTGACCTCCCAGCTATTTTGTATAAGTTGCTTTGGATAACTCCCCCGGAGCATCCGGATCAGGCCTTTCAAACCGAAAGACTGCATGCGGACGATATATCATCCATATATGCCTGCTGATCAGAAGCAGTGGTCTATACCACTATCAACAGTATAATATTTATGTGACAAGTTTACAAGATAAATTTAAAAAAGTTTATCAGGGCTCTCTGTTAAGAAAAATCCGCGCGTTGTATGAGTATTGATCTGCTCTGTAAATATCCCTCTCATAAGAGAACTTGCGTCCGCCTGAAATGTAGCTTACTCCAGTAATTCTTAAGACCGGTGTGGCAACATTTATGTTGAGAAGCTTTCTTTCATCGGCTGTGGTAACCGACGCCTCAATAATATTATCCATATAGTCTATTTTCATACCGTATTTATCATTTATCAACTGGTATAGTGACGCCTCAAGCTGATGACTTTCAAGATCCGGACAAAAAATCACCGGTATATAAACCTGTTCAAGGCCGACCGGTACTCCATTGGCTAATCTGAGACGTTTAATCACATAGATTTGGTCATCCTTTGAAATATTAAGAATGCTTGAAACATCACCGGCTGTCTCTTTCTTAAAATACAGCACCTTGGTCGAAGGAACCATGCCTTTGGCACGAACAGTCTCTGAAAAGCTGCTGATATTCTTCTGCTGTATTTTACGCTTGGCAACAAAAGTACCTCTGCCTTTTTTCCTGACCAGAGTACCTTCAGACACCATTTGATTAAGAGCCTGGCGCACAGTCATTCTGCTTATGCCAAAATCCTTTGCCAATTCTCTTTCGGAAGGTATAATCCCACCTTCAACATATTCGCCGCTCTGTATCCTTTTATGAATTATTGCTTTCAACTGACTATATACAGGTATGGTACTATTCCTGTTCAGAACCATGGCTATAACTCCGATCAATCTCATGAATTCTTTCAAAACTGAGTGTATTCTATTATTGCTTAAAAGTCAAAGTCTATTGTGAGTAATGGGGATAAGTCGTCACAAAATCCGAGAGAGGGTTTTTAACCTTTTTTCTTGTCATCTCGACCAAACCAAGCCTCGTCATTCCTAAAACAGTTGTCTTGATCCTATCGTTTTTAACATAGTTTCTCAAAGCCTGAACAACCTGATCCCTATGCTCACTTTGCTTCATATCAATAAAATCGATTATGATGATACCGCTTAAATTCCTCAACCTGATTTGGCGCGCTATTGTTTTGGCCGCCTCGACATTTATACTGTAGGCTGTATCCTCCAAATCCTTTTTTCCAACATATTTTCCACTGTTGACATCGATCACTGTGAGGGCTTCGGTATAATCAAAAACCAGATATGCTCCGCTTTTCAGCCATATTTTTCTGGAGAGTGCTTCTTTTATGGCACTTTGGACATGATAGTATTCAAACATATCATAATCTCTGGAATAGAGCTCCACCTTCGCCCTGAGATGAGGGGCTTCATGCTCTATAACTGAGCTTATCTTTTCATAGATTTTCTTATCATTAACGATAAATTTATTGATGCCCGGCGTAAGATGTTCCCTCACAGCCTGACCTAAATTTCCGGATCCGCTGTAGAGAAGTCTGGGTACCCTGCCCTTTTCCTCCGCCTGCATTATGTTGCTCCAAATGGTCAAAAGATTTTCTATATCTTCGGAGATCTGACTGGCATCAGCATCCTGTGCCGCCGTCCTTAAAATAAGGCCGCAGTTTTCGGGTCTTGATTCCGCAGCTATATCCTTTAGCCTTATTCGCTCTTCCCTGTCCTCTATTTTCTTTGATATTCCGCAAACATTGCTTCCAGGCATAAGAACAGCGTACCTGCCTGGAATGGATATATTGGTTGTGACCCTGGGACCTTTTTCTCCCGAAGCATCCTTTATAACCTGGACTGATATTTCATTTCCCTGACGCAAAAGCCCCGATATGTCGGGAAAGGTTTCCTGAGTATCGTTTAAATAATCACAATCCCGGGGAAGTAAATCTTTTACGCTCAGGAAAGCATTTTTATCCAAACCAATATCCACAAAGGCTGACTGCATACCCGGAAGCACTCTCTCTACCTTGCCTCTGTAAATACTGCCCACAAGGCTTTTTCCATCATTTTTTTCAATATGGATCTCTGCCAGCTCACCGTCTTCAAATATTGCCAGGCGGTATACATCGCCCCTATACTCATCGCTTTTTATATCTATTAGAACATCCTTAATCATCAGATACCTCGAAAGGGTTTTTCCACTCGTTGTAGGTGGAGGCATACAGGGCTTTTCGATGGATGGATATGGCCTGTGACGTAATACCAGCCTCCTGATCAAAAGCTTCAAGCAACAGATCAGCTCTGAGATTGTTTTCTGCTCCGGCACTCAAGAACGCTTCCAGGACAAAAACACTGATATCCTTCTTGTATGCCGACAGTGAATATACCAACGGCCTTATGTTGACAGGACGAAACCCCTTTTTTGTTTTCTTTGATACAATGATCTCTTCCTTTGAAAGAAATATATGGACAAGACTATCAATTTCAAAATGGCTCATGGGCTTCCCGGTCTCAAAAGTTATTTCATATCTGGCCGCAGTTATCTGATTCATAATATTATCCTTTGAT
>JAAYNO010000081.1 GCA_012520855.1 Clostridiaceae bacterium
GGGAAATCCCTTACAATGGTAATGTTCTCCAAGTATATTTTATCAGAGCTTAGGGAATTCAACCCAAAGGTTATTGTAGTAACCGACAGGATAAATCTTGATAAACAGATTAATCAAACATTCAATCATACCAGGCTGAAAGCCAGCAGAGCTACATCCGGAAAGCATCTTGTTGATCTTATTAATGATAACAAGGCTGATATAGTAACCACCCTTGTACACAAATTTGACACTGCTGCAAAACGACAAAAACCGGTTTTATCCAAAGAGGTATTTGTTTTGGTGGATGAATCCCACCGCACTCAATATGGAGAGCTCCATATAAAAATGAAGCAGATATTTCCAAATGCCTGCTATTTGGGATTTACAGGCACTCCCCTTATGAAAAAGGAAAAAAACACAATGATAAAATTTGGTGAGCTTATTCACGCCTATACCATAGCAGATGGAGTCAAAGACAAAACGATAGTTCCTCTTTTGTATGAAGGAAAGATGGTTGAGCAGTCTGTTAACAGGAAAGCCATCGATAAAAGGCTTGAAATGATAACAAAGGACTTGAATAAAAAGCAAAAAGAAGAAGTTATGAAAAAATGGAGTCAATTTGAAAGAATAGCATCATCAGATCAAAGGCTTGCTTTTATAGCCTATGATATTAACAGACATTTCGTGGAGAATTACAAAACCGAAGGTTCGCAGTTTAAAGCGATGCTGGCCACCAACAGCAAAAGGGAAGCAATAAGGTATTTAAAACATTTTGAAGAAGCAGGAGACTTAAATGCAGCTGTTGTCATATCTCCACCGGACCAAAGAGAGGGTTTTGATGAAGTGGATGAAGAATCCCGGGATATGGTAAGAAAATTCTGGGACAGGATGATGGAAAGGTACGGTGAAGAGGAAAGCTACGAAGAGGCAATAAAGGATGAGTTTGTTAACGGTGATGAATTGGATTTACTGATAGTCGTGGACAAGCTGTTAACCGGCTTTGATGCTCCCAGGGCTACCGTTATGTATATAGATAAACCGATGAAGGAGCACACCTTGCTGCAGGCAATAGCCAGGGTAAACAGGCTTTATGAAGGAAAAGACTACGGGCTGATTATAGATTACAGGGGACTACTTGAAAAATTGGACGAAGCCATGGAGATGTACTCGGGTGCAGGCCTTGAGAATTTTGATCCTAAAGATTTGAAGGGTGCATTGTATGATATTATCAGCATTGTGGGTTCACTGAGGCAGTATTATACTGATTTAATCAATTTATTTATTCCGGTACAAAACAAAGCGGATACAAGGGAATACGAAATACTGCTGGAAGATGAGGAATTGAGAAAGAAGTTCTACGAAACACTCAGCAATTTCGGCAGGCATCTGAAGCTGGCTCTTGAATCCGAAAGAGTTTACAATTCCCTGAGCCCGGAGGAAATAAACAAGTACAAGAGAGATTTCAGGTTTTATCAGGAATTGAGAAGAAGCGTAAAGATAATATATTCAGATACCATTGACCATAAGGAATATGAATCGAAAATGCAGAAGCTTATGGATAACTATATTGCAGCTGAAGATGTGATAAGAATAACCAACCCTGTGGATATACTGGATAAGAAGGGGTTTGAGGACGAGCTCGGTCGGCTGGGTTCGCCCAGTGCAAGGGCCGATGCCATCAGGACAAGGATGACAAGAAGTATAAACACAAGATGGGATGAAAATCCTCTGTACTATAAGAAGTTTTCAGAAAGAATTGAAGAAGCCCTGCAGGCATATAAGGATAAAAGAATCAGTGAAAAAGAATACTTTGACAGGATGAATGAAATTAAGGAAGATTATCAAAAAGGCGATTCGGGCATAGAGTATCCTGACAGTATTAAGAACCAGCCTGATGCACAGGCCTTTTATGGGGTAACTGCTGATGTGCTTAATGAGGAGACAGGTGCAGAATATCAGACGGAGAATAACATGAAAAAAATAAGCAGGGAGCAGTTGGCTGAGTTGTCCATACTCATTGAGGAGATTGTATCAAAATATACCAAGGTAGATTGGTATGAAAACACGGATGTTCATAACAGGATAGACCAGGAAGTTGAAGATTTACTGTTTGATTTTGCTGAAACCAATAACATACATATTGGTATTGATCTAATCGACAGGATACTGAAGGAAGTAAGAGCTGTAGCTCTGAAAAGATATTAACAGGTGATATGATGGCAAAACATACAGTAATCTATGGGGAAAAACAGATAACTTTTGAATTGAAAAGAAAAAATGTAAAAAACATTAATCTGCGTATAAGGCCGGATATGAGTATCTGGGTTTCAGCAAATAAAAATGTACCGTTAGAAGTTATCGAAGACTTTGTTAAACAAAAGGGCGCATGGATTTGCAAGAATCTAAAGTATTTCAAGGAATTTCAACCTAATAGAAAAATAAAAAGGGAATACGTAAGTGGTGAATCATTTAGGTATCTTGGCAGACAATACCGCCTGAAGGTGAGAAAAGCAGGAACAGAAACCGTTAAATATTTCAGGGGATTCATATATTTGTATGTTAAAGATCCGGATGATATAAAGGGGAAGGAAAAACTTTATAAGCAATGGTTAAATGAAAGGGCAGTTTTTCACTTTAATAAATCTTTGGACAGGATATATGAAACAGTCAGAAAATATAATATCCCGAAACCGGAGATAAAAATCAGGGAAATGAAGTCCAGATGGGGGTCCTGCCATAGGGATGCCGGGCTTATAGTATTAAACTCAGAGCTTATCAAAACACCAAAACATTGTATAGATTACGTTGTTCTTCATGAGCTGATACATTTCAAATTTAAATATCACGATAACGAATTCTATACATTCTTAACATCATTAATGCCTGACTGGAAAAAGTGGAAGAAAATATTGGATGAAGAAGTAATTAAAGGGTTATAAGTGAACAGATTTATTACCCTGACACACAATAATATTTTAGCGTCACTAAATGAATAGTACTAGCTTTAAGATGACTTTACATTGAGGTAATCATATGAAAATCAGAAGAAAAAGAATTACTATATTAATTGTTTTATTAGTAATGCTTGCTTTTGTCATCTGGCAAAACAACAGCATAACAATTACAAGTTTGGAATTTTATAACCCA
>JAAYNO010000082.1 GCA_012520855.1 Clostridiaceae bacterium
GGAATAAAGCTTTACAACGCTAAAACATAATAAGTAATTATACATATAATAAACTAATAATTCAAATCAATCAAATATATATTTATCGCATTTAACAGTTGATGGAATCAGATTCTTCGGTCGCTTCCGCTCCTTCAGAATGACATCAAGGTATATACTTCCAACTTCCAACTTCTAACCTCTAATTTCTAACTTCTGCATAATGGTGACACACCGCTGCTCTGCGGGTCCAGCTTGTCGCGGAATGTCCCCTTTGCTCATACGGGCCGTCGAGGACACCGCCCCCTACTTCAATTCGACTATTGTGACGCCGGTTTCACCCTCACCGTAGCTGCCAAGCCGATAGGTCTCTACATGGGAATGGTTGCGAAAATGCTTGTGAATGGCTTTCCTTAGCGTTCCAGTTCCCTTGCCGTGGATTATGGTGACCTCGTGCAGCCCAGAGACGACTGCGTCATCAATATATTTATCAACCTTGTCAAGAGCTTCTTCAACGTTAAGACCCCTAATATCCAATTCAAGCTTGATATCGGAGGCTTTGACACCTTTGATCCTTACACGGTGTATTTTTTCTATGGACTCCTTTTGCTCATCAACACGTTTCAGCTGGCTTATATTTACTTTGACCTTCATTATACCTGCCTGTACCATTACCTGTCCATCTGAATCGGGAGCTTCCAATACCGTTGCTCTCTGATTCAGATTAAGCATTAAAACGCTTTCTCCCGGTTTCAAGTCATGAGGTATTTCCAGATTCTCATGTACCTCGTATGACTCAACAAAGCTACCTTCCAGATTATCAAGTCGTCTGATCCCTGCTCTGGCTTCCTGCAGGGCTTTTTCATAATTTGCTGCAGAACCCTGTTTTACAAGCTCCTTAATATTTTCTAAAAGTTCCTCTGCCTCATATCGCGCGTTTAAAATGACAGCTTTGGCTTCTTCCCTGGCTTTTGCAATTATATTGCTCTTTTCTTTTGATATCCTGTCTTTTTCCTTTTGGATTTCATTCTTTAGTTTTTCTATCTCGCTTTTCAGAGTTCGTACGGCATCCTTTTCCCTTTCGGCTTGTGTCCTGTTCTTTTCAATATCCGATAGTACATCCTCAAATTGTATATTGTCCTGGGTCAGAAATTCCCTGGCTCTCTGAATAATATATTGATCCAGACCAAGCTTATTGGATATTGCAAAGGCGTTGCTTTTGCCAGGTATGCCTACCAGGAGCCTGAATGTTGGTTTAAGTGTCTCAACATCGAATTCACAGCATGCATTTTGAACATTTTGGGTCGTCATGGCATATATTTTCAATTCACTGTAGTGGGTCGTTGCCATTGTGCAGATCTGTCTTTTCGTAAACCTTTCGAGAATAGCCATAGCCAATGCAGCGCCTTCGGTAGGATCTGTCCCTGCTCCAAGTTCGTCAAACAGAACCAATGATTCTTCATCAGCCTCTTTCAATATTGTGACTATATTCTTCATATGGGACGAAAATGTGCTCAAGGACTGTTCTATGCTTTGTTCATCACCAATATCAGCAAAAACATTTTTAAATATCCCAAACTCACTGCCTTCCTTTACCGGCACATGAAGCCCGGCCTGAAGCATCAGCACAAACAGCCCAACTGTTTTTAAGGTAACGGTTTTACCTCCTGTATTAGGCCCGGTAATAACCAAAGTACTAAAATCATAGCCCAGTTCAATATCGATGGGTACAACATCATGCCTGTCCAAAAGAGGATGCCGCCCTTGCTTTATTCTTATCTTTCTCTGATTTATCAATTTGGGACTTATACCATTGATGTCTCTTGAAAGCTTTGCCTTGGCAAACATAAAATCAAGCCGCGACAAAATCTCGAGATTCGTTGCCAGCTCAACCCTGATCTCAGCAACTCTTGCCGATAGCTCCATTAAGATTCGTTCAATTTCATGCTGTTCTCTTATAAGCAGGGCTTTAATCTCATTGTTTGCCTCAACAATCGCTAAGGGTTCAATAAAAACTGTGGCTCCCGATGATGATATATCATGTATCAGCCCCGGCACCTGGCTTTTATATTCCTGTTTCACAGGAATAACATAACGATCCCCGCGCAAAGTTACTACAGCATCCTGCATAATTTTCCTGAACTGCTCAGAACGTATGATTGAAGAAAGCTTGTCCTTTATCCCATCTTGCTTTTGCCTTATAGCTTTTCGTATTGAAAACAACTCGGGGCTGGCATGATCCGATATTTCTTCTTCACTGATTATGGCATTGGATATTGCTTCTTCTACCTGTTTAAAGCTCTGGATCTGACGACCTGATTCCAGTGCTGTATTACCTTCCCACTCAACAGGTATATCATTTGTCAGGAATTGTTTGATTACCCTGCTGCAGCGCAGAACATCGCCTATCTTCAGAAGCTCAGGTATATTCAAAACCGATCCGATCTCAACTCTCTTAACCGAGCCGCGAATATCGTGAATACCGCCAAAAGGAGCTCCGCCTTTTCGCCATAAATATGCCAGCGCGTCACTGGTTTCCTTTAACATTGCTTCAACCTGATAAAAATCCGATACGGGTGTCAGTGCATCGACAAAAGTTCTGCCAAGAGCCGAAACAGTTTTTTCACTTAGCATTTTTTTGATTTTATCAAATTCAAGCACTCTTATTGCTTTATCATTCATTATATTATCTCCTTGCAGCAAATAAATGGTTGTTGATATCATGATTCCATACAGAAATGGGGCGGATCTGCAGATCCTTTAAGAACATGCATGGCTTGTTCTTTGTTCAGGATGACATGATGGTACAAACATTGCATGAAGCAGCAAAAATCCATGTATTCAGGATCTTCTGATCTTTGGTGCAATCTTTTCAAAATAAAACCTTATCCATGCAGTAAACAATATGTCATAAACGGCGAATATCACTTGCAGTACAATACCGGCGACAATAACCATAGTTCCTTTTGTTAGCGCCGGAGGAAGAAACACCTTCATCATACCCCAGGCAGGCCACAGAAAGAGATTAAATGCAGCCAGCTTAAGCAAAATCTCCAGCCATGGCTTTCGCAGCGATTCAACATGAAATTTCAGCATCGTATAAACACCAAAAAACATTATATAAGGAAGTATATTAAGCTTTTCGGGAATTATCAGCAATCCTGACGCGGAAGATATAAGGTATGATGCCCAGCCCCATTTAACTCCGCATTCCAAAATAACCGCAGACAGTAAAAACCCGGCAAGAACATAAAATCCAAGTCTTCCTGTGGGAACAATGGACTCAATAACCAATACTATTGTTATGAAAGCAGATAAAATGCCTGTTAAAGCTATTTTACGGGTAGTACCCCAATATCTCTCCGGCTTTTTCCCGGTACCTTCCCCCAACCTGAATACCTCCAAAACAATGTTCTAACAACAGCCTATCAGATCCCCGCCCATACATTCACAGCAACTGTCGGCGCACCAAAGGCTCATA
>JAAYNO010000083.1 GCA_012520855.1 Clostridiaceae bacterium
CAAATACTATCCTGAAAATGACCCGGACGAATTCAAAAACGGCTGGTGCTGTGCATTTGTTTACCATTGCTGCCGAGAAGCAGGAATTAACCTGCCGCTCGGAACACACAAAACCGCCCGTAAAGGTGATTTCCGATGGTTCACTGGCGTTATTGCATGGTTTGAGTGGGCGCAGGTTAATAACTTCATACATAATGAAAGTCCCAACTTTACACCGGAGCGCGGCGATATTGTTGTATACAACAACATCATTCCCGAACAGTACAAGCAGAAGAATAGCCTGTGGTGTGACCATGTTGGAATTGTCCTTTCATGTGATGGCGAGTATCTGACTGTCGCTGAGGGAAATGTAGGGAATCAAAATGTGTCCGGCATCATGAAAAGAAAGCGTGACAAAACAATCGGTTGCTACATACGTATCCCAGAGGATTATGTAAGCGATGAGTATATAAGCATTCCTGAAAATGTTTATTTCATTTGTGGCAGCGGCAAAACCACCGCCGCGAACGAGCTTGCCCGGCGGTTCGGATGCTATGTTTACCATACTGATGAAAATCGCGCAAAACACTTTAGAAATGCCAATCCATTAATACATACCGCGCTCTGTCGCGATGTGCCTGACTATTGGGCGCTCGACCCTAATGAGGCCCTGCAATGGGAGTATGATATCGTACGTGAAATGACGCCAATGATTATAGCTGACCTAACTGAACTTGCCTCACAGCATAAAATAGTAGTTTGCGAAGGTGACATTGATGTTGATTTGATTGCTCCGCTAACTACACGTATTGTTTATATATCAAACCACGGTAAGGGATATGACTTTTTCGACCGCCCCGAGCATAGGCATATGTTGGACGGAATTCACAACCGTACCGATTTGACTGAAGAGGAGAAAGTACGTCGCATACAAAATGCCTATAAGATAGTCGGCGGAGGAAACGCTACCGATAATTTGCAAGAGGCTAAAAGTCGACAAAAACCGCGAGAGGTTACGCAACTTGGCGTTAAAGAGATTATCCGCAATGATAATACTACCGTATGGGAAACAGCAGATAAAATTGCGCAGTATTTCAGGTTTGACATATGGTATCACGGCTCCCCGATTGAGCTAACTGAATTATGGACAGGCAGTACCATTACCCGCTGGAGGGAGTTAGCGGAAGCGTTTTCACACAAGCCCGACTGGCTAAGCTATGATAAGGTCGGCGGTATCATCAGACATAATGGACGGACTGATGGATTTCTCCATGTAGTGGACGAGCCAATTATTGAGGGCATTGACACTTATAAACATCCAAATACCACAATGGATGACGGCGTGGAATGGCTGACAAAACGGCCTTTAAAGCTAAGGAAAATATGTAAAACAAAAAACAATCGTGAGTTTTGATGAGTTTTTCAACTTTCGGGATGTCAAAATGCGATCATTTACACATACATGATTGGTTAGAATTGATTGATGTATTGGAGGAACTGGCATGAACAAATATTTCGCCGAAAACTTTTCTTTCACTATCACTGTCATTGACCACGCCAAGGACGGCAAGCGTCTGCATTGCCGCAATGGTCACGTGGTTGGCGATACATACACCTGTGAATACGGCTGTCCAATGCCGGTAAACGGCTGTGGCGGATTCTGTTCCAAAACTATGATAAATTTGTATCGTCTCAAAGAAATTATATATGCTCGTGGAGATTTGCGCTTGCTGGGTTTTCCTAACAACACCGACATTGAGTTTCCCTGTCCGGACGGAGTAGTGTGGTTTCGTATGCAGATTCATGACCTTGCTGAAATTCGACCGTTGATTTCCGAACAATTACCGGACTACGCCGATGTTATCCGCAAGAGCTTTGCAACTGTGGCGCGTGATTTCGGACTGACAAAAGAAAACTGTCCCGGTCACACAAGCTTTATCACAGATGCGCGGCTTAAGTCAAAACTCAAAGACGGTTATTACCCTTTTGGGCTTTGTATCGGTGATAAAATTATCGGATTTGCCTCTCTAACTGATATGAGTAATGGAACTTATGAAATGAATGATGTTTCTGTTCTGCCGGAATACCGTCACTATGGATATGGGAAAAAGTTGCTTTACTTCTGCAAGACGAAGGTCAAGAAACTTGGCGGAAGTAAAATCACTATTGGTATCGTGGAAGAGAACACCATCCTAAAAGACTGGTATACTGCGAACGGGTTTGTTCACACGGGAACAAAGAAATTTGACCATATGCCGTTTACGGTGGGATTTATGGAGTGGAGTGCGAAATCGAATGGATAAGATAATTGATATATTAAAAATACGGATTGAAGCAGGTCGTTTTCTTTTACGCCCGTTTTGAGAGGATGATTTTATCGATTTCTATGAATATACCAGCATTCCAGGCATTGGTGAAATGGCGAGATGGCTTCATCATGAAATTGTAGAAACATCGAGCTGTTACTAATAGTAAAAATGAAAGCGAGGAAATACTAAAAAATGATTTATGCTGTAATAGCGGATATTCACGGCAATTATCCCGCGTTAAAGGCTGTTGTTAGTGACGCAAAGGCGAAAGGCGCAGAAGCTTTTTTACTGCTTGGCGACTATATCCGTGATACTCCAACACTTAATGAAGTGGTAGATACAATCCGTACTTTGCCTAATTGCACGGCTATTTTGGGAAATGGTGATATCGGTGTTATTTCCCTTGATAAAACAAAGCCAGAATATTGTGAGTTTGAGCAGATGCTGCCTAACTTTTGGACATACAAAAATTTATCCGAGCAGAATCTTAATTATCTGAAATCCTTGCCCGAATCCGCCGATAAAATGATGTCTAGCGGAAAAACCGTTCATTTATCCCACAGTATTCCCCTGATTCACCACACTCCCAGACTTGGCGCATTTCATTCAGGTGATTACGCAAGAAAAATGGAGCGTTCCCCGTTCACAATTGAAGAAGGAATGCGTGATATGCAAAATGCTGCTGAAGAATATTCAGATGAGGTTGCCGCCTACCCTGGGGATGTTTGCCTTTTTGGACATAATCATTTGCAATATTTGGGCAGCGTTGCAGGGAAAATATTGCTTAACCCGGGAAGCTGCGG
>JAAYNO010000084.1 GCA_012520855.1 Clostridiaceae bacterium
AATAAAATCCATCCATCCTTCTAGTATAAATTATAATTTTCATCAAATACCTTAATATTTGAATAAATATCTGTTGATCCGCCTAGATAGTCAATACATTTGCCTTCCACACATGAATCAGACCAGTCAAATTTGTACTCGTTTAAACTATAACTATAAAATGATAAATCATTAATAAGTTGATTTTCTATATGCTCTTTTAATGGTTTTCCCATTGTATGCGCCATTCCCAAATCTGAATAATTTGGCTTCACTGAAATCACCTTCTCATATTAAATACATTAAAATGACTATCCTAACTATTTTCGAACTGCATCATGTATCCCAATAAAGTCAATGTCATATAACTACTGTATCTCTTTATTTACCTTCGTTTAAAACTCATAATTTGGCGGTATCTGTAAATATATGTCCGGTTATACCATATATACATATTATTTCTACATGTGAGAATCATCAAGTATACTTTCTATTTTAGTAGGTTCTTAACTGCTAACATGTGTTTAAATAGTATTAGGATAATAATTGGTCTTATAAATCTTGCGGCACTAAAAAACCCCTGAAAACTCAGGGGCTCAGAGGCTTTTGATTGTTATGTACGGTCTATTTATTTATGGTTGCTTTCCACAGTCCGTGCAAATTGCAGTATTCATAGACTTCAATTTCACCGGATTCGGGTACTATAAAGGTTGCCATTGGCTCCTGTCCGGGTGAGAGGCTTACTCTCTGTACCCTGTTGCCGCTCATGACACATATCCATTGAATATAGTGTTCGTCGACCATCGGGTGGGCGACAGAACCGACTTTTACTGTAATCGTATCTCCATCGATTTCAGCTACCGGCACATGCTTCTCCTTTGATGCATCAACAGTATTCGCTATCAGTTTATCCATCGGCTGCCCGCAGCATATTAATTCTACACCGCTATCTTCTATTTTACCAACCAAGTTACCGCAAATGCTGCATCTGTAAAAATCGGGATATTTTTTCATAACATACCTCCATAAATATTTATTTTTTTAATTACATGGACTGATTCTATAAAGAATACTATCTATTGTGTATGAGTACATTTACCACACTATTCATGCTTCTAATCAAAGAAATAATCCACGTTTTAGCTTTATTGCAAAGGAATAAAGAAAAGCAAATGAAGTATACTTATGTTTAGCTGGCTTATTTTTTGCTTTATTAGTTGCCCTTAATTCAATTTATTAATATACTCTAGTTAATAAGAAAATTTTAGGAGATGTATCTATGGGAGAAATTAAAAAAGCCTATATTGTTCCTCATCCGCCCCTGATAATTCCTGAGGTGGGAAAAGGGAAAGAAAAAGCTATTTCATCGACTATAGAAGCATATCATGAAATTGGAAAGCAAATAAAGGATTTGGCGCCCGACGTTATAATAATAACAACTCCTCATAGCCCTGCTTACAGTGACTACATCCACATATCTTCAATCCCTCGTATGAAGGGCAGCTTCAAAATGTTTGGTGCACCAGATGTAGCTTTAGAGTTCAACACTGAGAAAAAATTGATCGATGCCATTGCTGAAACAGCCCGAAACTGCGGTATTGATGCCGGAGGCGAAGGCGCACAGAACAATGAACTGGATCACGGGGCATTGATTCCGTTATACTTCATATCACAATACTATCGCGACTTTACTCTGGTGCGGATCTCCATATCGGGACATACACTGGAGCAACTGTACACCTTTGGTAATTGCATTCAGAAGGCGATCTCCGATTATGACAAAAACATTGTTTTCATTGCAAGCGGGGATTTATCACATAAACTTAAGGATGATGGTCCATACGGGTTTGCTCCTGAAGGGCCCCGCTTTGATAAATATATAATCGGGGCGATTAAAAACTCTGATTTCAAAAAGCTGTTAACTATAGATCCCGATCTTTACCACAAAGCCGGTGATTGCGGTTTAAGATCCTTCGTAATAATGGCAGGAGCTTTAAACGGATTGGCGGTATGCTCTTCTTTGATGTCTTACGAAGGGCCTTTTGGTGTTGGTTATCTGACCGCTGGTTTATCAATCAACGGTTATGATCTTTCCCGTGATCTTGTTTCATTTATAGAATGCAGGCGCGGCTGTGAGATCGAAGCAACCCGTAAGGCTGAAGATCCCTATGTATCGCTGGCCAGAGCCAGTCTCGAACATTATGTAAAAAGAGGAAAGATCCTAGATGTCCCTGATTATCTGCCCCCTGAAATGACTACACAAGCAAGAGGCGTTTTTGTTTCCATAAAAAAGCATGGTCATCTCCGCGGCTGTATAGGAACCATTTCTCCGGTTAAAAACAGTATTGCAGAGGAAATAATCCAGAATGCCATAAGTGCGGGGACCCGCGACCCCAGGTTTAATCCTGTCAAGGAATTTGAGCTTAGAGATTTGGTTTACAGTGTTGATGTTCTTGGTAAACCGGAACCTGTAAACAGTATTGATGAACTTGATGCAAAAAGGTATGGGGTTATTGTCACATGCGGGTACAAAAGGGGACTTTTACTGCCCGACCTTGAAGGTGTCGATACCCCTGAACAGCAGATTGAAATAGCGTTGTCAAAAGCCTCCATTGATATAAACGAGGATTATTCAATTGAGCGGTTTGAAGTCATTCGCCACAGGTAGGTAAAACATGACCAGTATTAAAGCCCAGTATTATACTAAGCTTGATAACGGGGTTGTTCACTGTCAGCTCTGCCCCCACAATTGCCATATAAGACCGGATAAAAAGGGAATCTGCAAAGTACGGGCCAATTCAGACGGAGAACTCTATGCCGAAAGCTACGGACAACTCTCCTCTCTGGCCTTGGATCCTATAGAAAAAAAGCCCCTTTATCGTTTCTATCCCGGCTCACTGATACTTTCGACAGGAAGCTATGGCTGTAATTTTTCCTGCTCTTTCTGCCAAAACTACAGTATATCTATGGGAAAACCCGAAACAGCCTTTATATCACCGGAAAACCTTGTCTATAAGGCTTTTCGCCTCAAGGATTCAGGCAATATAGGGCTTGCATATACCTATAACGAGCCTTTTATCAGCTTCGAATATGTATTGGACTGCTGTAAGCTGATTAAAGACAGGGGGCTTAAAAATGTGCTTGTGACAAATGGGTATGTTCAGGAAGCACCGCTTCTTGAGATGCTCCCTTATATTGACGCTATGAACATAGACCTTAAAAGCTTCAGTCCGGATTTCTATAAAGAAATATGCACCGGAAATGTTGAAATTGTAAAGCGAACGATAGAGACTGCCTCTAAGAGCTGTCATATAGAAATAACATGTCTTGTTATTCCGGGGCTGAATGATTCGGAAGAGGAGATCGGGGATATGGCCAGATGGCTGTCTTCTTTATCACCTGATATCCCGCTGCATCTTTCGCGCTTCTTTCCCCGCCATAAAATGCTTGACAAAGAGATCACGCCAAGAGCGACCCTGGAAAAGGCTGCCCGAATCGCCAGCCGGTACCTTGATCATGTTTACTTAGGCAATATATGACTGCTCCTATTTCAAATATTTAAGGATCACGCTCCACTCCCACATTAGACGTTCAAGACTATAATGCCCGTTCGCCGGACTTGTAGAGGGAAGGCCATGGTTTTTTATTTGTGTTTCGGGATAGCATAGCTTTCTGTATAATTCCCCTGCCTTTTTCCCGTTGGTAAAGATCGCTTCGATCCGGCATTTGGAGAGAATAACCGAAAGGTCATTGGCAACAGGATTCATTATTGAGCTATCCTTTGATAAATCAATATCACAGCTTTTTAAGACATCCCAAAGTGCAATTCCTTCAAAAGCCAGAAGTTCTTTTTTCTCTTCGATGCTTTCGGGCAATTTGTGCCCTGTGAGGCAAGAAATCACTTTCCAGAATCGATTTTGCGGATGCCCGTAATAGAAATTCTCCTCCCGGGACTTAACCGAAGGGAATGTTCCCAATATCAGAATCCTGGAATGTGAATGGTAAACCGGTTCGAATGGATGCACAACCATTGGTTTAATCACCAGCCTTCCATCAGCCGAAAGAGATTTACAGTAATATAAATCTCCTTCTGTCCTATTGATATTTATACCTCATTTCCTTTTTTTAGAACTGAGTGTGTGCTCAAAACTATTATTTGAAGAATAATTCGAACCAATCCAATTTTAGGCACTGTTATTATATTGTAGCATATTTGATACAGGATATGATTTTAATGAATTATTTGCTTTTATATTGCTTAAAATAGTAAACAGGCAAATTTCAAATCATAAAATTTTAATGTTATAATCCGACATAAAAACATGGTTATTGAACAGAACTATCGGTATTATTTACTAGTGCAAGCAGCTTACTGTTTGTTGTACTATAGAATCTGTAGCAATATCAACTAAAGTGGTACATCTTAGGAGGACCTTAATGAATATAATCGTACACCTTATGTTTGCCTGGACCGTAAGAAGCCGGGTGAAAAGAACCCTTGGAGTTTCGTTGAACCTTCGCGGTTTTTTATATGGAAACATACTTCCCGATATCAGCAAAAAATATGGAGAATGCCCTCATTACATGAAAGACGCCCTGTCTTTTGTTGTTTCTTCAAGGGACAAGCTTTTGTACGATAACAGCTATCCTCTTTACTCATACCAGTTTGCCAAGCGACTTGGAGCCATGAACCATTACCTGTCAGATTTTTTCTGCCTGCCTCATAATGAAGGTTATAGAGGTTCAAAGGCTCATCACGGTTATTACGAGCTGATGATGATTGCCAGGTACAGAAAGGGACTCCGTGCATTTAGAAAATTTCTTGACGAGCAGGATACAAGCATGGGGCTCCGGAATTTCAAGGAGTTCATCATAATGCATAACAAAAACTATGCGAATAAAAAAGCTTCAGATATTAACGATATCCGTTATGCTCTGTTTGCAGTCACAAAGCTTAGTGAAAGCATACTGGCTCAATCATTAGCCGGTAAAGAGCATGTAAACCGGTTTGAAGGTCTGGTCAAGGCTCCGGCTATTTTGTGAAGTAAGCATCCTGAAACCTTAATAACCTCAGCTTTATATACTCGTCGGGCTGGCTGGAAAACTCACTTAGAGGGGCATCCAGCCTGTCATAGGTATGGCAGCAGATTTTGATTTTGTTAAGAGTGCCGCCTCTTTGCGTTACATAAAGGCAATGTCCGTATCTGTAGGGAGCATAAGATTTTATTACCATCTGTATTACGTCTCCCTCCTTAACGGTTGAGGGAATAAAGCTATTCCAGTCTCCCTCATATACTTTGAATGCAACAGGTCCGTTATTTTTCATGGAAACCGAATAATCATAGAATTCAGCCACACGGCACCATTTGTTTGATCCGCTGAAATAGCGGGATCCGTACCAGATATATGGTGTCATTCTTATATTGTTAGTGATCCTTTGTTTGTTTTCTTCAATGACGGAATCCTCAAAGCCAGGTATCCAGCCGCCATAAGCAGCCCAAACACATTGACTGCAGAAATTGGTGCAGTCATTGCTGTCATAAAAAAATAATCTTTTATCTTCGCTTACACTGTAATAATCAGCATAAGCACGTGCATACTCCACTCCTCTTGCCGCATCGTATATGTATTTCATTATTTTATCCCCGCCTCCCTGATAACTTAATACATAATATGCAGGTCATAATCCAACTTAAAACATAAGAATATTTATAATCTATTGCCATATTCTTTTAGTGGTGCTTATGCATGGGGTGATATCTTGTTTATTATTCTCAGAAAAAAAAGTATCCTGATTTTTGTTTTTGCCGCAGCTTTTCTGGTATTGGCCATACTTGCCCGTACGCTGATTTTTAGAAGCCCTCTTTCTTTTTATACCGTCAAAATCGATGAGGATAAAAAATATATTAAGTGGGTGGATTTCAATGTCCCCTATTCCTTGCTGGAAAAAACTCTTACTCTTGATATCAAGTCATACGGAACCGAGACAAAACTTAACTGGATAGAGCTTTTGGCTTATTGTGCAGCTAAATGCGGCGGTAATTTTAAAAGCCATAAGAATTCTACTCTGGACAATCTTGTCAAGAGCCTGAAAAGCGGCACTGAGATAAGCGAGCTCACAAAGGACATGAAATATTATCCTTATTATTACGAAGCCTACTCTGCTGTTTTAGGAGGCTTTGTGGGCGAATTTGAGATAGAGGTTGATGACAAGGATAATCCGGGTAACAAGAAATTTGTTAAAAAATACGGACTAAAAGCCTTTTCACCTATTGCAAAAGGCTATGGATTCTCTCATTACGATGACTTTGGCAACAGCCGTTCCTACGGTTTTTCCAGAAAGCATCTTGGGAACGATTTGATGGGCAGTATCGGAACCCCGATCATTGCTGTGGAATCAGGCATTATAGAAGCCATGGGCTGGAACCAGTACGGCGGCTGGCGTATAGGCATAAGAAGCTTTGATGGTCTGAGATATTACTACTATGCCCATATGCGCAAAAACCATCCGTATAATAACACTTTGTTCGAAGGACAGGTGGTAAAAGCAGGGGATGTCATCGGTTATCTGGGCATGACAGGTTACAGCACCAAAAAAAATGTGAATAATATAAGGACTCCTCACCTTCATTTCGGTATGCAGCTTATTTTTGATGAAAGCCAGAAGGAAAGTACAAATGAAATATGGATCGATGTGTACCAAATAGTCCGGCTGCTTCAAAAAAACCGCTCGGCTGTTATAAAAGACACAGAGCTGAATGATTACTTCAGAGTCTATGATATCAAGGATCCTGTCGTCCCCCAAATTCAGGACAGCACTTCCCATTCGGTAACAACTGGTCCGACTCCTTAATATAATACTACTAGAGTTAAACAAGCCCCTTAAAAAGAAAAAGGTGATATATAATGCCCTTATCTGCAAGAGAGCTATTTGCCAGGATCATCAGGTGTGAAGCGGAAGGGGAAGGTGACAACGGCATGAAGGCTGTTGCCACAGTCGTTATGAACAGGGTCCACGTGCCTTATGGTGAATATCAGAGACTATGCCAGGGAGACTTACGATGTGTCATTATGCAGCCTGACCAGTTTACTTGTGTCAAGGAAATCGTTGCAGGTCAATATAATGCCCAGAACATTTACAATATGACCCCTCTGCAGGTCCACTACGATATTGCCGATTGGGCTTTGTCCGGAAACAAGTCCCTCGCTGTTGATAACTGTCTGTGGTATTATAATCCCTTTAACCCTGATTGTGCCGTCTATTTCCCATCGAATCAATCAGGAGTGTATTATAACCGGGTCGTCCAGCACTGTTTTTACACACCAACACAGCTATACGGCAAAACCTGAAAATAATAATAATTTATAGAAAAGAGGTTCACGGATATGAATAGTTTCACTGATCAGCAAACGGGCATACAGCCCTTTAATGTCCCACCATGCCCGGGATGCAGTACTGGTATGTACACCGGCCAGACAGTCATGCCCAGCCAGGGGATAATGCCAATGACACAGCCTATGGTACCGCCAAGGCAAGATCTTTTGAGCCAAATGCCGACCGGTATTCCGCAGGGCTCAGCTTTAGGAACCGCGCCGCTTATGCAGCAAAGTATTAGGCAGCAGGCGACGACTCCTTCCCAGGATTTAGCGCCGATCATGCCATGGAATCAACCTATACCGGTAACTACCGAAAGCTTGATGTACATGAACGGTTTTATGAGAACTCAAATCGGACGAAGAGTAACAGTTGAATTCCTGATAGGAACAAATACCCTGGTTGATAAATCGGGGACACTTCTTGCTGTGGGGGCAAATTATATTCTGATCAACGAGATAGAAAGCGATGATATACTGCTGTGTGACTTCTATTCGATCAAATTCATGAAGTTCTATTACTAAAATGAGTAATGGGGACGGTCCTCTCGACTCATTTTGAGTAATGGGGGCACACCGCTGCTCCGCGGGACTGGCTTGCCGCGGAATGTCCTTATGTATGGTATTTAAAAAATGAGTATAGAGGACCGTCCCCTATACTCATATACTCATTACCTGTGTGGTTTTGAAACGATGTCGATGATAATGCCTGTTACAAGGGATACTGTCAAGACGCCTGCGGCCAGCATAGCCGTAATAAAATAGGCCAGATCCTCCATGCCTGTTGAAAACCATATGGATTTGATTATGCATACAACGACAATAATAAGCAGAACAAGTGTAGGGATATACTTAAAAAATACCTTCCCTTTTGCCATACGCCATATCACGATCTGAAGTCCGGCAACTAAAACACCCATTACAGAAATAATCAAGACAATGCGAAAGCCGACAGCCATGGTATACCTCACATCAACCAATTTACACATATTATCTTCATAAATTTTACTTTCAATTCATGGATATGCCATGTTAATTGGTTGTTGATGTATACTTCCTGTCAAGAGTTATGACACTGTTGTAGGTGGAATCGATTTTTTTAATTTCGGTATCAATGAGCTCTCTCAGCTCTGTATCGCCTGTCTTGTAAGCAGGCGGTACCACCACGTCAAAGATCAGGTTGCTGTGGGTTTTGCCCGCTACGACCCGGAAATCATGCATAGAAAGCTCACTGTCTATTTGGGCTATAATATCGTTTACCTGTTTTCTAAGTATATTTACGCTTTCGTCATCAGTAACTAACGGATCCATATGAATAACCAAATTGACATTGAGATCGGTAAAGACATCCCTCTCTATTACGTCCATAAGGTCATGGCTTTCTAATATATCCCTGTTTGCAGGTACTTCTACATGAACAGACGCAAAATAATTGTCAGCGCCATAACTGTGGACAACCAAATCATGGATACCCAGAACCCCTTCATAGCCAAGGACCTTTCGTTCGATATCCGATATCAATCCGGCATCGGGCGCAGTACCCAAAAGAGGATTCATAGTCTCTGAAATCAGTTTTATTCCCGAATATATAATAAAGAGCGCCACAGCTACGCCCATATAGCCGTCAACCTGTATCCCGGTCAGTCTGGCAAAGACTGCAGAAGCCAATACAGCTGAGGTAGAAATAACATCATTGATGCTATCCTGGCTTGTAGCCTCAAGTGCTGTCGAATTGATCCTTTTTCCCAGATTTTTATTGAACAGACCCTGCCACAGCTTTATAAAGATAGACACCACAAGCACAACTACGGTAATATAACTGAATTTTATAGGATCAGGATTGATGATCTTAATGAAAGAAGATTTTATAAGTTCAAGACCCAAAAGCAATATTACAACAGATACCATAAATCCAGTTATATATTCTGCCCGCGCATGTCCATAAGGATGCTTGTCATCGGCAGGTTTGCCTGAGATCTTAAAGCCCACCAATGTGATTATCGAAGAGCCGGCATCGGTAAGGTTATTAACGGCATCTGCGGTAACGGCTATGCTATTGAATAATGTACCTGCTATAAGCTTGATGATAAAGAGCAACAGGTTGGATATGATACCCACCGTGCCTGCTAAAACAGCATATCTTGCCCTGACAACCGGCGACGTGGTTTTCTGGTAATCCTTTATGAACATTTTAACCAATCTGTTGATCATTATAATACCTCGTAAGTCAGGGGATCGTTGGACACCCGTTTAACTGGTACGCAATGCGCGCTCCTACAAGTTTCTTCAATTCTATTTTATATCAAAATTCTGAACAAGGGATTCCAACGTATCCCTTTTCCTTATCAGTCTGTCGTTCCCGTTTTTGTCGATCAGAACCTCTGCAGGTCTTAAGCGGCAGTTGTAATTTGAGGACATGACGTAACCATAAGCACCCGCATTAAATGCAACTACCATATCTCCGGTCCGTGCTTTCGGAAGGCTTCGATCTTTGGCAAGGATATCTCCCGTCTCGCAAATATTGCCTACTACAGTAGCAATCTCTTCGCCTTCGCTTATACTACCACCATTTTTCTTAATAATAGCCACTTCATGATAGGAATCATACATAACCGGACGCACAAGAACATTAAAGCCAATGTCTGTTCCTATATAGGTATTCCCGTAGTTTTTCTTGACCGAATGTACAGTCCCCAGCAGAATACCGCATTCAGCAACTATATACCGACCTGGTTCCATCTTAAATACTACATCCTTATTAGGGTATTCTTTTAAGAAGTCTGCCAGAACCTTATCAAGATCATTCCCCAGCTTCTTTAAATCAAGGGACTTTTCATCCTTCCGATACGGCACGCCAAAGCCTCCTCCCATATCTATAAAGGATAATGAGGGGAATTCCCCGGCAATCTCCAGAAAAGATTTAAGGCTATCCACATATACCTGCCCGTCAAGAAAAAGAGAGCCTATATGTTGGTTGATCCCCGCCAGAATAAGGTCGTATTTTTCAAGGATTTCTTTTACTTTAAATATGAACTCTTTCTGAATCCCGAATTTTGTTTTCTTTCCCGCTGTTATGACCTTTTCATGGTGACCTGCCCCGATCCCGGGATTAAAGCGCACAGCCACCTTGCCTCCCGGATTCATCTGTCCGAACATTTCAAGCTGGGAAAGTGAATCCACGCTTATTAAAATATTTCTGTCTATCGCGTATTTCATTTCTTCTGCCGATACGTTATTGCTGATAAAAAAGATTTGTTCGGGTTTAAATCCCGCCATCAGTTCAATATATATTTCTCCGGGTGACATGGCGTCGACATCCAGACCCTCTTCCCTTATTATCTTTAACAGCTCAAGATTTGTATTGGCTTTTGCGGAATAGTTGACCTTGACATTTTTATTGGGAAGCAGATTTTTCATATCCCTGCATTTCTCTCTTAAAATTTCTTCTGAGTAAACATAAAGCGGCGTACCATATTTTTCTTTCAGCCTGAAACACATATCATCGGTTATAAACATGCTCTTTCTCCTTCTATATTTTTGATTGTTCTATAAGCTTGATTTCATTCTTGATCGATTCCTTGAATAAATCTACCAGATTCTTCTTTTTGGAATATAAGCAGGTGGAGTGTACACTATCTTCAATATCCCCCGTCAACACCACAGATGAATCGGCAATCAGCCTTATTTGCTCTGGCTGTTTTTCGGTCAGATATATAATAGCGCCCGGAAAAGCAAATGGCGGATTCGTTATAATAACCAGCTTTATTTTCCTCTCGACTGCGTTTATAAGCTCGTCATTTATCTCATGAAGTATTTTATGGGATACTGAGATATATGCGCGCTCTCTGGCATTTTTAAGGATATTTCTCATCTTGTTCAGGATATGTTTCTCGCCTTTAATGGTGATATAACCTTCTGAATCGTCTGATCGCGGTTTTAGATTAGTTATAAGAAAGTTTTTTATTTTATGGATCTCAAAGATTCGGTTGTCGCATAGCTCGCCTGCATCAACAGGTATGTAACGAGTCGAAGTGCCTTCGGTTATATAAGCGGCTCCCTTTTCAACAAGCCCAGCAAGGGCTGAATATGTGTTGGAACGGGAAATGCCAGAAATCTTTGAGACTTCATAACCCGTCATCGCCCCTTCATTGACTAAAATGGCATAGATCGTAGCTTCTTGCCTGGTAAGCTGAAGCTTCATCAAGGATTCAATCATATCCATGCCATAATCCTCCCCGTAAAATCCAGTGTTTTCATATATAAGTCTGACAGTATTCCTTTAAAGGAACACTAAATCAAATATATTTAAGAAAACTATATATTATGGCATGGAGTTTGTCAACAAATAAAAATTTAAAAATGCACCTTACTCTTCCTCGGCCATTTCAAAGGATCTATGCCTGACTTCCTTTGTTATAGGCTCTTCGCTGTACTTTTTTTCATCGGCGGGATTAGCAGGTTCATAATCATAGTCAAAGGTTTTCCCGAGAATTGGATCAACCATTTCATCGAACTCATTTGGGGGGATATCATCATAATTGGGCGTCTTCTTCATATGATCCTCTCCTTACTGTTTTAAGTATGGGACGCTTCATACCGGCTTAAAATCTGCATGTTTCCGCTAAATAGTGCCGTTTTAAGCTTATATTCCCCCGTTATCCTTGTTTAATACCCTGTACAGCTATTACAATAACCATATACCTCCAGATTGTGACCTTTTACAGTAAAACCAAAGCGATTTTCCAGGAATTTCTCATATTCCTCCAGGGGGCATCCCTCTACAGCAAGGATCTTTCGGCACTTCACACATAACAGATGGTGATGATGTTCATTATTATATAATTCGTAAGCAGCCTTGCTGTCATCGGGGATATTGACTTTTGCTACAATATCCTTTTTATGCAAAGTTTCCAGTACCCTATAAACTGTTGAGAGGCTTATTGATATATCGTTCTGCTTAAGCTTTATATAAATATCCTCTGCGGAAAGCGGAAGCTTATTCTCTTTTAATATCTCAAGTATGGTAATCCGATGTTTCGTACTTTTCAGTTCAGCACCTTTAAGCATTTCTTTGAAATAATTCTTAGATTTCATTTTCTGTCCCTTCCTTAAGCAAATTTCTTTCTTAGAATGTAGGTAAAGAAGAAAATAATTGAAGATATCAGTACGATAGTCGATCCGGTCGCAGTTTCAAATGAATAGGAGAGGATAAGCCCGGCTATTCCTGAGAAAAGCGAGAACATCACTGAAAGAAAATGATATTGCCTCTGATTGCGTGCAATATTTCTTGCCGCGGCTGCAGGGAGGACTAAAAAAGAGTTGATCACCAATAGTCCGATCCATGACATGGAAACCGTTACAATAACCGCAACGACACAACTGAAAACAACCTCGTACCAAAAAGTCCGTATTCCTCTGCTGCCTGCCAATGAAGGATTTATGCTGACAAGCAGCAACCGGTTAAAAACAAAAAGCCAGAATACAAAAACGATTACAAGAACAATAGCAAGAAAGCTGATTTCTTTCGGGGTGATGCTCAATATATCGCCGATAAGGTATGAATTCAGTTTGGAAAAGCTTTTCCCGCCCAAAGTCGCCAGAAATATACCTAAAGCTATAGCGCTTGATGAGAATACACCTATAATAGTGTCACTTGCCATATTGCTCTTATTTTTAATAACTGCAATAAAAAAGGCAAATAAGGCAGAAAAGACAACTGCCGAGCCTATGGGTTCAACAAACCCCAGTATCCCGCCGATAGCTACTCCCGTAAAAGCTCCATGACCAAGAGCATCGGAAAAAAAAGCCATACCGTTGTTTACAATCATTGTCCCTAATAAGGCGAAAACAGGAGTGAGCAGTATGATGGCCAGTAAAGCATTTTTCATAAAAATCATCTGGCCTTCCTGAGCCCATTCAAAGGGAAGTACCTCCAATAACTTATACCACCAGTTCATAGTACCGCTCCCCCCTTATATCTATTTTCTTTCTGCCATTTTAGTGAAAAGGTATCATAAAAAACATCACTGTTAAGTACCTCTTCGGGGGAACCGGTTATCAATACTGTTTTATTGAGTAAAACCACTCTGTCGGCGTACTTCCTTACCAAATCCAAATCATGGGAAACTAAAATGATCGACAGGTCATACGCTTTTCTTAGATCCGAAACCGTTTCATAGAAAAGCTCCAGCCCATTTTGATCTATACCTGACACCGGCTCGTCCAAAAGCAATATTTCCGGAACGGGATCCAAAGCCAAGGCCAGAAGAACACGCTGCATCTCGCCGCCTGAAAGAGCTCCCAGCCGCCTTGAAATAAGATGCCCGGCTTTTACTCTGTTAAGCCGCTCTTTTACCCTTCTGACCTCTTTTTTACTGCGGATAAGCCAGGTGGGATAATTCGACCGGCATGCAAGAAACAAATCCAGGACGCAGGTGGGAGATGAAGTGTCAAGATTGATGCTTTGGGGTACATATCCCATAATAGGTACTTTTAAAGAGCCATCATTGGATTGGACAAACCTCAGGCTGCCCGTATGGGGCATTTCACCAAGAAGAGCTTTTATCAGGGTACTCTTCCCCGCGCCGTTTGGACCGATTATGGCCGTCAGCTCCCCGCAATGAATATGGAGATTTACATTCTCCAGTATTACGGTACTGCCTATTGTGACACCGAAATCTTCAATTTTAGTGCAGCAAAGACCGCAGCATTCCTGACGACAGGTGTTCTCGTGAAATTTTTTCTCAATCATAAAGAGCCTCTACCAATACTTTAAGATTTTCCTCCATGGTTTTTTCGTAGCTGTCGGGAGCAGCATCTTTTGGTCCGGTAACAACCGGATCCAGAATATATACCTTCGCGCCTGTCTCGCTTGCTATAGCCTCGGCAGCCTTCGTCGAATACTGAGGTTCAGCAAAAAGCACCTTAACCCGGGAGTCATTTATAGCCTTGATTGTGGCTGCAAGCTCGCCCGCACTCGGTTCTGAACCGGGCTCCCTTTCCACCACCGATACGATGTTCAAACCAAACTCCTGTGCAAAGTAAGGGAAAGCTTCATGGAAGGTAACTATGTCCTTTGTTTTTATATCTTTTAACGCATCGTGCATTTTATCCTTTAAAGCTTCCAGCCTTTTAACATATTCTTCGCTGTTTTCAATGTATTTCGCGCTATTCTTTGAATCAAGCGCGGCAAGCCCCTCTGCAATATTATGGACCTCATTGATGGCACCTGATATGCTTACCCATACATGAGGATTTTCTTCCCCGTTATCGTCTTTCAGCAGTGGTATGCCAAGAGAGGCTTCTATTATTCTAAGATCAGGAAGCTGACTCATCACTTTATCCAAAAAAGATTCCATTCCTGCTCCGTTTATTACAAAGATGTCAGCCTTCTCTAATGTCTTCATATCAGCGGGAACAAGCTGATAATCATGAAGGCATCCTGTCTGGGGTTCGGTCATATTTATGACCTTTACTCCGGGAATATCATGGGCAATATTTTTTGTAAACACATATATCGGATAAAATGATGTTACTATGATTAAATCATTTTCTGTATTTTCATAGTTGTCTGATATCTTCTGGTTTTCCTCATTAATGGATTTCTCCTGGAAATGAGTATTATTCCTGCCGCAGGCAGATAAAATCAAACTTAATATAATAACAACAAAGATACCAATTCTGTTTATTTTGAGCAAGGTCAATTCCTCCGATCCCAAATGGGAATAATTCGCATTTGCATATCCTATATTATGCACTTAATTTTAAAAAAAGAAAAGTATTTTTTTAAAATTTCTCATCTTTATTGATTTTTTGTTATTTAGGGGGCATTTCTATTTGGAACGAATATTATGAAGTAGGAGCTTGTACAAGGAGTATGCTATGTGTATCCGGAACCGAAGGAGACTATTTTGCGGTCGTAGGTGCAGGCGGTGCTGCTGTTGCCGTTGCCGTTGTTGCCGCTTCTAGTATGAGTCTCGCAAAGGCTTTGCCCATGCCGCTATATAGGTTCCCCTTTATTGATTTGCCTGCACAGGGTTTATTTTGAGCCCCGGGTCCGATCACTTCGGGCCCGTTTTTTTCGGGGTCAGTTTTTTTTGGATCAGGCTTGAATTATTCACTTATTCAAGCCTGGTCCATTTGACTGATAGGAGCAGGCGACTTTATGTCACCTCAACATAAAGCCGCCTGCGACTGAAGAATCTTTACGATTAGATTCTTCGCCAGCAATATGCACTATATCTTCTTTGACTACATACATAGCATATGCCGAACAGAGAAAAAATGAGTAAAAAGGACCGTCCCTCTTACTCATTTTTAAAAAAGGAGAGCTTTTGCTCTCCTTTGCAATTTGTGATTACCAACGATTTCCGCCGCCGAAGCCTCTGTTGCCGCGGTTATTTCTTTCCATTTTTCTTGCTCTTCTGCAATCCGGGCATCTTTGGGGTTCGTTCTCAAAACCTTTTTCCTGGTAGAAAGCCTGTTCGCCCTCTGTAAAAATGAATTCTGAGTTGCAATCTTTGCATGTTAAAGTTTTGTCTGCCATTAGTCTAATACCTCCTTAATATATTTGGATCCGGGTCTTCTTTGATATTATTCACTCCAAATAAATTAAAGAGTGTTAAACCTAAAAAGATTAAATCCATGCGTATAAGACTGACTTACCAGTTTAGTATACCACCAAATGCCCATTATTACAAGTAAAATATAAATGTGCTATCATTAGTTGGCAATTTTTTCGCTTAGTCTCAATGTGTCGGCCACCATGGCAATAAACTCACTGTTGGTGGGTTTGCCTTTCCTTGTGTTAATGGTATAGCCGAACAAATCATTAATAGTATCGACCTTGCCTCTGTTCCATGCAACCTCTATGGCATGGCGAATTGCACGTTCAACGCGGCTTGGCGTTGTTTTATGGTTTTTTGCCAATTCGGGATATAGCCTTTTTGTTACAGCACTGATGATCTCTTTGTCGTTAACTGCCATCATAATTGCGTCGCGCATATATTGATATCCTTTTATATGAGCAGGTACGCCCACATCTCTCATTATCTGTGTTATTTTGGTCTGAACACTGTCACCGCTGCTGCTTGCCCTTGATGGAGATGAAATCTGTATTGGCGGTTCCATTCTGATGACGGTAGGACTGTGGGTTCTTACGAGTTCTTTGATTCTTTCAACTAGGATGCTTAAATCAAAAGGTTTTACGATGTAATAGATAGCGCCCAGGGAGAGAGCCTGTTGTGTGATAGTATCCTGCCCTACTGCAGAAAGTATGATGAATAATGGTTTTTCAGATGCACTTACATTTTTATATCGTGTCAGTACTCCTAACCCGTCAAGTCTTGGCATAATAATGTCAAGTACGACAATATCCGGTTTAGTTTTCTCAATCATTTCAATGGCATCTTCTCCATTTTCGACTCTTGCTGTAACTTCAATGTCGCTTTGGTTTTCTAAAAATTCGCATATGATCATACCAAATGCAACATTATCGTCTGCAACAAGTACCTTAATCTTATTATTCACACTAATACCTCCCTTTTTTTTATGAGTTCATTATATTGTTGAATTACATATTTTACAAGTAAATAATTACTATTACCTGTTTAAGTAAGCTTAAATCTGCATTATTAGTAAGTTTTTCAGATTTTTATTTTTTATCCAAGGGAAATATGACGAAGTTTAGTATCCTGCTTCCATAATTTGTGCAGAGATTTCTGCAAATATCGGGGCTGCACTGGAAGATCCGCTTTTCCCGTCCTCTATGAAAACACAAAGAGAATAACGGGGAGCATCGATTGGAAAATATCCTGAAAACCAGGCATGCAGAATGCTTCGATTATCCTTTATCCAACCGGTTTCAGCGCTTCCTGTTTTTCCCGCGCTGCCGCCGTGGCCTTTGATATCAGCCCATTTCCCGGTTCCCGATTGAACTGTCAAGAGCATCATCCCCTGAAGTGCGGCTGCTGTTTCTTTAGATATTATCCTGGTCCACGAAGGCAGACTGGTATTCCTTATAAGTTCACCCTTATCATTGACTATACCCTTTACAAGAGAAACCTTGTTAAGTATCCCTCCGTTTGCTATTACCGATGTCATATTTGCGGCATGAACTGGCGAGACCAGGATTTCGCCCTGTCCAATGGATATATTTCCGATTTCTGCAGGTGAAGCAGGCCCCAGAAAACTTGGGAGTAATCCGGCGGGTTCTTCTATTCCCTGATCAATCAATCCTGTTTTGCCTCCCAAGCCAAATCTCTCAGCCATATCCAGAAGCTTATCCCTACCAAGCTCAAGCCCCAAATTAATAAAATACGAATTGCACGATCTGGCAAAAGCCTGCGCCATATTAATATTTCCATGCCCGCCCTCATCAAAGCTTGAACATTTCATTTTGATCCCGCCTAAATCAACATAACCGGGACAATCAAATGTCAAGTCGGCTGATATGCCGTCTTCCAAAGCCGCAGCAGCGGTTATCATCTTAAATATAGAACCGGGGGTATAGGTTCCCAAAGCCCTGTTAAAAAGCGGCTCATTGCTATCAGCTAATGACGGGTTTATGTTTGAAGGATCAAAATCCGGTCTTGAAGCAATAGCTAAAATTTCTCCCGTCAGAATATCCAGAAGAATAACTGCTCCTTTATCAACCATACGATCCATGATTTTTTCCACAATATTTTGAAGGTGATAATCCAAGGTCAACTGGACATTCAGCTTATTCTGATTCATATTGTTCCAGATGCGATATCCGAAGCTGCTCATAAAGCCATCGCCGGCATCGGCAATGATTCCGGCATATACGCCTCCGCCGCGCTCCAGTGTTTCCTGATAAACCTTTTCTATTCCGGCCAGCCCTACCTCACCTTTTTCATCAACATACCCTAATATATGTGTGGCTAAGGTATCGGCATCATTTCGTACTCTCATATCCATAACGCTTATTCCCACAAGTGAAGAATCTGATATAGCTTTTGCCTGAGCTGAAGTTATATCCATAAGGTAAGGCAGGTTGCTTTTAGAAAGCTCACCCGATAAATGTTGCGGTGTTACCTCAAAAATGCTGGCAACAGTACCAAGAACAGCAGGATCGTTTAATAAGGTGTAAGGCTGCAATATTGCCTTCCAATAGGTTTTCCTGCTGGTAAGCCTTATGCCGTTTCTGTCCAGAATGTCTCCGCGCTCCCTGTAGACTAAACGACTGCGGGTTTGCTGGAGAGCGGCTCTTGCAGAATACTGCTCTCCCGTGATGGCTTGAATATTAAAAAGTTTTATAGCTACGATAATAAGTAAGAAAATAAATAAGGATCTTATGATCCGAATTCGTTTATTGGACAATAGAACACCCCCATCAATGGAAGCGTTCCCAATATTGTGTAATTTTATTCAAACTTTTGTTTAACTATGCCAAATCAGGGTAAATATTTTTTGTATTTCTATTCTTCTGCTCAATATTTCACTGCACATGTTTGTCATATTTATTCCGGAAACGAAGTATAATCTTAAGAAAGGAGTTAGTTATGGAAATTTATAGAAAATTCACATGTTTACGTGGAAACGACAGACATGTTTTAATCAAATATGAATCGGAATTTTATGAATTTTCTCCTGAGTCTATTACAAACAAAAAAGCTCTTAATAACGACAAAAGCTTATATGGGGACAAGGATAATATGTCCAGGCAATACATTATAAAAGACAAGTAAAATATTCTATTTCATTATTTCCCAGTATGATCTCGCTTTTTTGATATCGAGCGCTACCTGCTTTTTTAAAGCTTCAATATTTTCAAATTTTTTCTCGCTGCGAAGTTTATTGATAAAACAAACCTCGATATCCTTTCCATATATATCTTCATCAAAATCCAGAAGATGTGTCTCTATGGAAAAAACACTTTTATTTTTCAATGTAGGCGCTGTGCCTACATTTGTTATGCTGTTTACCCATTTGTCATCATATTTTGTCTTGGTTATATATACTCCGTTAGCAGGAACGACCATATCGGGGTGAGCTGTGATATTAGCGGTAGGAAAACCAAGAGTGCGTCCTACGCGTTTTCCATCTACAACCGTACCATACAGGGAAAAATGCCTTCCCAATAGCTGAAAAACCCTCTCTATCTTACCTCTTTTTATATATTCCCTGATGAGAGTACTGCTTACTACCTCAGAATTTACTTTTACAGGAGGTATCACAATAACCCGGAAACCAAGCTTCTCACCGCTTCTTCTTAGAAATTCCACATCTCCCTTACCCATAAATCCAAACCTATAGTTGAAGCCTACGACAGCCAGACGGATTTTCAGCATGTCGACAAGAATATTTTTAATAAATTCTTCAGGGGACAAACGTGAAAATGCCTCGTCAAACTCCTGATAATACAAGGTATCTAAATCGGTCGAGGCTAATAGCCTGGTTTTCATATCATTGGTTGTTATAAGAGGACTGATCAATGCTTTTCTCAGCATTGTGTCCGGATGTTTTTTAAAGGTGTAAACAACCGATTGCAAACCATGCAGCCTGCACTCGCTTATCAAAGTGTTTATAAGGGCCATGTGACCTATATGTAGTCCGTCGAAATTTCCTAATCCGACTCCTGTGTGCTTATTGAATGTATTTTTTTCGATACTCGTAATTACCTGCAAGCAGATACCATCCTTTCACAGTCCAATACTTTCACAGCCTATCCATTTATGGGTCCGTAATCTCGGTATATCACCCCGAGTCAAAATCTTTCCGATCGCAATAAAACAGCCGCTTTCATGGTATACTCGCACTAAACCTGGCGATAGACCTTCCAACGGTATATCAAGCCCATTTTTGAGTCTCCTGGCATCGTTATTGTTTACTCTGACACATGGAAAATCATTCAATACCCAATCCATAGGGATCAATGCTTCATCAGGCATATTGCCGTCTTCAATGTTTTCGAGTTCTTCCAAAGAACAGGAATTTTCTATTGTAAAAGGTCCCGAGCGCAGTCTTACCAAAGAACTCATATGACCGCCGCATCCTAACTTCTCTCCTATGTCATGGCATAAAGTCCTCATATATGTGCCTTTAGAGCAGTCCACATCGAAAACCGCTTCAACCTTATCGTCTTTGCGAATAATACTCAATATCTCTATGCTGTAAAATGTCACAGTTCTTGGTTTTCTCTCAACTTCGACACCTTTTCTGGCAAGCTCATAAAGTCTTTTTCCATTTACCCGTATTGCCGAATACATGGGAGGGATCTGTTTTGTTTCGCCCAGAAAGCTTTTTATGGCATTTTCTATTTCCTCTGTTGAGGCATGAACTGGTTTTTCATACGTCACCTTACCCGACGCATCCTGCGTATCTGTTGCTGTTCCCAGTAAAAGACCCACCCGGTAGGTTTTAGTATTATCCATTAAGAACTCTATCACCTTGGTAGCCTTACCCACACAAACCGGCAATACACCGCGTGCATCAGGATCCAGCGTTCCTGCATGACCAACTTTTTTTGTTTGGCATATCTTTCGTATCTTTGATACCACATCAAATGAAGTCAGCCCGGCTGGCTTATTTATATTTAATATCCCATCCATCAATCTACCCCTCGGATCTCAGGAAGAATGGCAGATACCAGCATATCTATGGAGTCATCAAGCTTGCCGTTGATATTAAAACCGGCTGCCCGTTTGTGACCTCCGCCGCCAAATTTCTCGGCTATTTTGGACACATCCACATAATCATTTGATCTTAGATTTCCCCTGAAATGGTTATCCTGCTCTTCCCTCAAAAACAGGGAGACTTCCACTCCTTCCAGATTGCGGCCGATATTTACCAATCCTTCATAATCATCATTTTCTACATTTAGATTTTTTATATCCTTCAATGTTAAGAAGGAGACCGCCAGTTTTCCATCCCCGTAAAGCAAAAGCGAGTTCATGGTTTGCTTCATAAGGTTCATTTTAGTATAAGAAACCATGTCAAACACTTTTTTAATGACATAAGGGAAATCAATATCAAAATTCAATAGCTCGGCGCATATCCTTAGTGTCCGGGAGGTAGTGTTGGTATAGCGAAAGCCCCCCGTATCGGTTACAATTGCAGTATATAGACATAGAGCTATGTCTTTATCAATATCGGTCTTTAAATAGTTGAGAATCAGGTCATATATAATCTCCCCTGTTGCTGCAGATCTGGTATCAACATAGGAGTAGTCAGCCATAACCTTGTTGGTGGCATGATGGTCGATACTTAATTTGACTTTGGAACTCCAAAAATAATGCTCCCTCTCGCCCAATCTGGTTATATCACCGTTGTCAATATTGACAGAAACATTATATGTCTTTTGAGGGTTACTCTTTATAAGCTCCTGCCCCGGAAGAAAATCCAGATTTGACGGGATCTCCTCCTCAATAAGCACATCAACCTCT
>JAAYNO010000085.1 GCA_012520855.1 Clostridiaceae bacterium
GAAAAATGCGGCTCTGATCCATAAAAGTGGAGGAGGCACCGGCTTTTCTTTCAATAGATTGCGTCCAAAAGGCTCAAGCGTCAATTCCACCGGAGGAGTAGCCAGCGGACCGGTCAGTTTTATGAAAGTCTTTAATGCTGCCACAGAGGCCGTAAAGCAAGGCGGAACACGCAGAGGCGCAAACATGGGGATCTTAAGGATAGATCACCCTGATATAATGGAGTTTATTACCTGTAAGCAGGATAATGACGATATCACAAATTTTAATATCAGTGTCGCGCTCACCGAAAGCTTCATGGAAGCAGTTGAAGAAGGTATAGATTATGATTTGATAGATCCAAAAACTAAAGAAAAACGAGGAACACTTAACGCCCGCGAGGTTTTTGACAAAATAGTCCAAATGTCCTGGAAAAACGGTGAGCCGGGTATAGTTTTCATTGACAGGATCAATCGTGACAATATAACACCTGAAATAGGCGAAATAGAAAGCACTAATCCATGCGGTGAGCAACCGCTGCTGCCTTATGAATCCTGCAATCTTGGCTCGATCAACTTAAGTGCCATGATCAAAGAGGGTGAGAACGGTGTTGAGGTTGATTATGACAAGCTTCGCGATACCGTTCATAAAGCAGTTCATTTTTTGGACAATGTTATTGATGTGAACAACTATCCCTTGAAGCAAATCGAAGAAATGACAAGAGGCACCAGAAAAATAGGCCTGGGAATTATGGGCTGGGCCGATCTTTTGCTTCTTCTTGGTATACCCTACGATTCAGTGGAGGCTGAAAGGCTGGCCGAGGAGATAATGGGCTTTATAGATTACGAGTCTAAGCAGAAGAGCGAAGAAATAGCTAAAATAAAAGGTGTTTTTCCCTTTTATGATAAAAGCATATACAAAGAATCCGGACGCAGGATAAGAAATGCTACTACTACCACCATCGCGCCTACAGGAACCTTAAGTATAATCGCAGGGGTCAGCAGCGGTATAGAGCCTTTGTTTGCTATCTCCTTTATCAAGAATGTCATGGATGGAACCGAGCTTGTAGAGGTGAATCCCCACTTCAAAAAAGCAGCTTTAGACGGAGGCTTTTATTCTGAGGAGCTTATGAAAACTATCGCCAGGGAAGGATCTGTTCATGGGCTTGCTGAGGTCCCTGAAGAAATAAAGGATATTTTTGTTACATCTCATGATATAGTTCCCGAATGGCATGTCAGGATGCAGGCTGCTTTCCAGCGCCACACCGACAATGCGGTTTCAAAAACGGTAAACCTAAGGAATGATGCGAAAATAGACGATGTTGCGGAGGTTTTCCATCTGGCATACAGGACAGGCTGTAAAGGTGTAACTATTTACAGGGATGGAAGCCGTGATATGCAGGTTCTGAATATAGGCAGCGTGAACAAAAAAGAAAATGAAGAGGAAAAGAAAGATTATCCCGGCTGTAATTCGGCATGCAGTGATTGCAATGAAGCATGTGAGATTATGTACAAAAATATAAAACCCAGACCGAGACCCGAAGTAACAAAGGGATTTACCGAAAAATTCAGGATAGGGTGCGGCAATCTGTATGTGACGGTTAATTATGATGAAAACGGCATATGTGAAGTGTTCACCAATACAGGAAGAGCCGGGGGCTGCCCATCGCAATCGGAGGCCACAAGCAGATTAGTTTCTATTGCTCTTAGGGCAGGTGTAGATGAAGCCGCAATCGTAGAGCAGTTGAAAGGCATACGCTGCCCGTCGACTATCCGGCAGAAAGGCCTTAAGGTATTGTCATGTCCTGATGCAATAGGACGCTTGATTCAAAAGGTAATGAACCACAGGAACGGCA
>JAAYNO010000013.1 GCA_012520855.1 Clostridiaceae bacterium
CTTGAATGGCTGTTCAGGCTGATCAAGGAGCCCGGAAGATATAAGCGAATGCTGGATTTGCCGCGCTTTATGCTTTTAACGTTTAAAAAAAAGTTTATGTAAACCAGGGGGTGACGGTTCTTCTGGTTTACATATAATTCACCGCTTCGATTACAAGCCCGTATACAGTGTCCATAGTCACAAATCCTTCAGGTTCTAAACGGTTTAAAATATCTATTGGTATGATCCCCATATCCTTAAGAGTTTGAAGCGCTTTGCCTGGTTCGAAAGGTATGGACAATGCATCCAGGATAATGGCTCCGGACGTTTCGCCAGTAAGCTCCTTCTGTACCTCATAGGGCTTTAATGACAGATTTACATCTATTTCATATGATTCAGGTTTAATTTTCAACATGGCATTTTTGATTAGAACTACCATTAGCTCCTGGCTTGCCTTAAAGTCAAGTTTAAAATCATTTTCCCTGCCTCCCGAAATAAGTCCGTATTCGGCAAGAGTTTTTATATATTGATAAGACCAATGATCGGTCAGTTTATCCTCAGTTCCGGGAATCAAAATACTCTCTTCAAAGTCAGTCAGCATGACTCCTCCTCTTTTAATGTAATTAACCATAGCTTTTAAATCTTTTTCAGGCAATTCCAGTAACCCGGCAGGCGCCAAATCCCTTACATTGCTGTATACAGACACCAAACCGGCTGCTTCACCTACAGTGATCCTTGTCGGTATACTGCCTGCACTTGTTGCGGCCAGAGAGGAAAACCCTGCTTTTGAACCTAACATCAGAACGTTGTCTAAATTTACAGGTATCAGGCTTCCCAGGGGAATAGAGTAAACATTAGGTTTTGCAACTATATATTCAATGTTTTTGTCTACAAATTTACTGGCATCGACCTCCTGTGAGCATAAAGCCACTTTATCGGGAAAATCTCTGTTCTCCAGAATATCGGTGACAATCAGCTTATAACGGCTCTCAAAATGTCTGTATTCCGGAATAAAAAAACTTATGGGACTTTCTTTATAAGTACAATCTTTAAAGGCTATCAGTGTATTTTTTAAGAAAGCTGTGAGCATTATTGCTTCTTCTTCCGCCTCCTGATATGCCAAATGTAATTCATTCTCATCATCGACATTGACCCCGAAAACCTGTAATCCCGAAATAACAAGCTCGTCATCGTTTTGAATTATGAAAGAAGGTCTTAAAAGCTTAGTTCTGGGATTCACCTTTTCATAATTCAATAGAACCAATTGAAACTCATCTATAAAATTCGAAACTTTCCTGCTCTTTTTCAGGGTATCAACGTCCACACCGGAAACTCTGAAATTAAATTCCACCGGCGAATAAAAATCTGGTATGCCTAAGTCCTCAGTACCGTTAAAATACGGGGTCCCACAAAGCATCAGAAGGTCTCCGTTTTGAGTAGCATCTATAAAAACCCTGCCCTTATAGTAGTGAATTCCGCTCGGGTCTTCGACACCGATACTTTTTATGTGTTTCCCTTCGGTCATAACTTCTGTAATTATACCGTTATATATGATTTCTAAGCTTTTCTCCTTTTCCACTAACTTTTTAATAGAATTTTCATAGTCAAGACTGCTGTAACTCACATTAAATTTTCCGAATATTTCCTGATAGATTCCTTGATTCAAAAGTACTTTCTTGCCGTCAATCAGCCCTTGCTGAGGATCCATTTTTGATATCATGCAACGTTTTATGTAACTTCCCAGACTTTCATCACCAGTGATCAGCAATGTTTTTAATCCGGTTCTCGCGCTTGCAAGAGCGGCTGCCAATCCTTCGGGCTCGGAACCTATAACTATTGTTCCATACTCATTGGCTTCGAAGCTGAATTCATTCGGGTTAATTTTAGTATGGCTTCTTGTCAGCAATGGTCTGACCCCGAAAAAAAGAGTAATAAAAATCAGCACAGCCATTATTAAATTTTTTATTAAATTCTCCCTTTTCATAAACACCCCTCAATTACATTATCGTAAAAAAACGCCAAAACAAAAAGGGGGTAAATATGGGTCAGGCTTGAATAATTCACTTATTATTCAAACCTGACCCTGTTTGATAAGCAAAACGGGCACGCACTGCGCTCCTCTACAAGCTCTATTGTACTGTATATGCTCCACGGACAAGGAGAAATGAGTGTGACTTTATTGAAAGGCCTCTTCCGTCTGTTCTTGAAGATATCAATAGATGTTGGAGAGGAACATTATTTCCTCCCTTTAATTCGACTCCGTCGCCTACATCAACAAGCCCGCCATTGGCACCCATGATAGCCGTCGCTGAACCGCTTCTTAAAATAGCTTCACTTCCGCCTGCAAGGATTATTTGTTGTCCTGCCTTTGCTTCAACCACGATATATCCGCTTTCTAAGGCGGCAACTCTCCCTTTCAGGGTTTCTATTTCTGTCAGGGCATCAATAATAAACTTGGTCAGATCACCCATATCGCTTTGGAGCTGGGCTATCGTGCTCAAATCCGCAGTTCCTCCTCCCGTTCCTGAACCGATTTGAGCTGATAATTGCGCAAATTTCTGATCAACATAGCTTTTTGTTACCAGGGGATCAGCATCACTTCCGGGCTGACCTGCTCCTGCAGCAGATGACACTGCCAGTACGATGCATGAAAAAACTAAACACGCCAGTAAAGCTATCTTGCTTTTTCTTTTGAATATCATATTAATGACCTATCCTTTCTGCCGATTTGCACCATGCCGTAAAAGCACAGTTAACCTCATTTACGGTACGCTTCCATATTCGCTTTACTGCACGTATGTAACGCTCAGTCCAAAGCTAGTACGAAGCGCATAGTCCACCCTTCTCATCAAGTAATCATCCAGATGTCCTGCCTTTTCACGCAGTCTTCTCTTGTCGATGGTTCTTACCTGTTCTAAAAGCACCACTGAGTTTTTGCTTAGTCCGTAGTTTTCTCCCGATATCTCAATATGTGTAGGGAGACGGGCTTTGTCCAATTGTGATGTAATCGCTGAAACAATGATAGTTGGACTGAATTTATTGCCCACATCATTTTGAATAACCAAAACAGGCCTGATTCCTCCCTGCTCCGATCCCACAACCGGACTTAAGTCAGCATAGTAAATGTCGCCTCTTCTTACCAGCAAATCTTATCACTCCTGTAAAAAGTATTGACCTACAATGCATGACCCCAATAATAGATTGATTTTTACCGCATAACTCAGACAAAACGGCTTACGCTGTAAAATCAGCCGATCTCTGTTATTAGCGCGCCTGATAACTATATTATAAGAAAGACGATATCAGAGCGCAAATTAAAATTAGGTTACGTATGTATTTTTATTATTTCTCATTTCCTAAAAATGTATTCATCAGCTAAATCAAATAGTTCAAAACATTGACTATTTGACCGTTTTTAAAATATACTCTGGGAACTCGTTTTCCTATTATACAGATTATTTCGTATGGAATCGTGCCTATATAACCGGCAAGCTCCTGGGCTGTGATCTCCCTGTTCCCCTGTTTGCCAAGCAATACCACTTCATCTCCTGTTTTTACATCACCATCTATTTCGGTTACATCAATCATGCACTGATCCATACAAATCGAGCCAACTACCGGGGCAAACTGCCCATTTACCAAAACTCTGCCCTTGCCCGTAAGCAGTCTGGAATAACCGTCAGCGTATCCCACAGGAATAGTTGCAATCAGGCTTTTCCTTCCGGTTGTAAATTTTCTGCCGTAGCTGATTGCTGTTCCTGTCTCCACCCACTTAATCATCGCTATATTGGTTTTAAGCGTCATAGCAGGCTTAAAATCCGCATCTACTTTTCTGACTTCCTCAGAGGGATATATTCCGTATAGAATAATGCCCGGCCTTACAAGCTCCATAGAAAATTCCGGATATTGCAGGATTGCTGCACTGTTGGAAATATGCCGAATGGGTATAAGTATCCCTATTCGGTTCAACTCACTTATTATGCTCTCAAACAGCTCTATTTGATGCATTGTATAGCTGCTGTCCTTTTCATCGGCAGTCGCAAAATGGCTGAAAATCCCCTCTATTATTATTCCCGGAAGTTTTTGAATTTCCATGACAGCCTTAACAGCGCTGTAACCCGGAGGGAACCCGACTCTGGTCATACCTGTATCTATTTTTATATGTACCTTTGCTTTTACACCCTGGCGCAGCGCTTCATCGGATAATATCTTCGCCATATCATGGCTGTAAATGGTCTGGGTTATCTGATATTTTATCAGCTCATCTGCTCTTTTGGGATTGGTATGGCTCAATACCAGTATAGGCACGTCTATTCCGATCTTTCGAAGTTGTATGGCTTCATCAAGCATAGATACGGCAAGGCGTGAAGTCCCGTTTTCAATTAATGTACTGACCGTTTCCAGAACACCGTGGCCATAGGCGTCGGCTTTTACAACCGCCATTATTTCGGTTCGCTTTCCCACAAGCCTTTGTATTTCTTTAACATTATGGGCGATATTATCAAGATTTATTTCAGCCCACGTACGTGTAACTTTATATTCCATCTGAGATCTCCCTGTTTATGATTATGAAATAACCTGTTCGATGGCTTTTGATATATTATTAGCTATATCTGAGGCCATTACTCCTGCTGCCCCCATCCCGGCTGTGGCTAAATCACCGGCCAGCCCGTGAATATAAGTGCCTGCAACTGCAGCTTCATAAGGAGGCAAGCCTTGACCTAACAGGGAAACAATAACGCCTGCCAATACATCCCCTGCTCCCGCTGTAGCCATTCCCTGGTTGCCTGTAGGATTTATGGCAGTTCTTCCGTCATTGGAAGCTATCACTGTTCCCGCTCCTTTTAAAACCACCGTTAAGCCAAATTCATCTGCAAAGCTTTTTGTTATGCCGATCCTGTCATCCTGTATCCCGGCTGTTGATATCCCCGTCAGACGTGACATTTCGGCAGGATGCGGTGTAATAATCGCCTCGCATCGAAGCTTTTCCAGCAAGGATTTATTCCCCGATATCAGATTCAATGCGTCAGCATCAAGTACCATCGGCTTATTACAATTTTCCACTACCGTTTCAATAAGCAGCATGGCCTCTTTTGTCTGGGAGAGCCCCGGGCCAATTAAAACAGCATCCGCTTCTGATATTAATTTATTAATAAGATAAAATACTTCTTCTTCTGACTGTTCTGGCAGACATGCAATAACTGCTTCAGGAAGCATAACAGCCAGAGTCTCCAAACAATTTTCCGGGGCAAGCAGCTTAACTAAACCGGAACCGGTTCTGTAAGCAGATAAAGCACTTAAGTATGCCGCCCCTGTCATTCCCTGAGAACCGGCTATTATAAGCGGTTTACCGAAAGTACCTTTATGACCTTCCATTGGCCGTGCCGGAAGTATACCCCTTATATCATGTCTCTCCATTAACCAGGGTGTATCCATGTTTTCGGCCAAAGCATAAGGGATCCCGATATCGGCCACCGTCAGCTCACCTATGTACTCGGCTCCGGGATACAGAAACATTCCTATTTTGGGAAGATGAAAGGTTACTGTGGCATCGGCTTTGATGCAATTGCCCCTGATCTTGCCCGTAAGACCATCCACACCTGATGCTATGTCTATGGATAAAATCAAAGGAGCATAGTTGTTTATTATATCGATTGCTTCAGACAATATCCCGTCAACATCACGATTGAGCCCTGTTCCTAAAAGCCCGTCTATAACAAGGTCGCTCTCCCGGCAGGATTTTTTCAGCCTATCAAGGCTCTCAAAGCCTTCTATTACCGGAATATCCATCCCAATGTTCAGCAAGATCCGGGCATTAATCCCGGCATCGCCTGTCAAATTCTCCACATCGGTCATAGAAAAAACCGAGATAGCATAACCCATTGCCAGAAGATGGCGCGTTATAGCAAAAGCGTCACCGCCGTTATTGCCTATACCTGCCACTACGGTTATATTGGGCTCTTTTTTATCCCCAATCATCTGGGATGCCTTCATAACCGTCTGTATCGCTGCGTTCTCCATTAATATAATACCGGGTATGCCTATATTTTTTATGGCTGATTCATCAATCGCTTTCATCTGCTGAGGTGTCAACAGCTTCATCCTTTAACCCCTCCAGTTTGTACGCTTCTTCGAATTCCTTGACCGGATCAGTACCTATAAGGTTGGTAAGATCCACAGCATATTGTGTCCAGTCCACTTTAATGGTCTCCAGCTCGGCTTTCAGATCTTTTTGTCTTTGCTCGATCTCTTTCAGTTCTTTCTTTATTTCCAGCGCTCTTTCGTTTTTATTTTTCAATGTGGAGAATATGTAGTTGATAGAGCTGTTTAAAAGATCAAGATTGGCTTTTTTCAATTTGTCGTTAAGCTCTTCGATATCCTCCATTACCTCGTCAATGCGGGAATTGATCCTTTCGATCTCTTTTTTACATTGCTTCAGTCTGCCCTTAGCTTTATCACTGTCATTCTCAAAAGCTTCCTTGGTAAGGTTCAAGATCTCATTCATGCATTTGCGTTTTTGCGGCTCTAAATTATCCTGCTCATTTTTTAGCATAGCCTCTTCCTTGATAAGCTCATTCATTTCCTGTTCGGCTTTTTCAAGTTCGGGAGTTATCTTTATCGCAACAAAGAGCTTCGTCCATCTCTCGTCTATAGAAAGACGTGTGATTCCGTTTTTTCTAAGAATAGAAGAATCAAATTCTACATTTATTCTTTTCTCTTCGCTTTGCTCTTTTGCAACTGCGTTTGTAGACTGTTTTTTCCAAAACAACCGCATACTTATAACCACCTCATGGATAAAACAATAGCCAGGTATTTTTTGTTAAAAGCTTCTAAATATAATATATCCTTAGTATAACATAGCAGAGGACGAATGACTTATGATTCTTTCTCATTAATTGTTGTGTTGTCAACAGTTTTAAAAGCTGAGATAATAATTATAAGTTAAAGCAACAAAAAAGAGTATTCCAGGTGTGAATTATGGATGTTGATCATCTTGACAAAACCTCCTCATCGACTAAACGAGAAAAAAATATGCTAATTTATATATCGGCATTTTTAATTATTTTAATCTTGATAACCTTTATTTATCTGGCTGTTTTACTGAATTCAAACACCATATATAAAGGGGTTCAAATCAGGGGAACGGATGTTCACGGTCTTACGAGGGAAGAGCTTTTCTCTTACCTTGAGGATGAATCAGCTGTGTTACTTAACGATTTTAATATTAATCTGCAAAATCATAAATTCAGCAGAACTGTGGCCGTTTCAGACCTGGGTATAAAAGTCGATATAGCATCTATGGTAAACAGCGCCTATAATCTGGGAAGAGAGGGATCTTTCCTTGACCGGCTCATTAGCATGATCAAACTGAGAACGTCCCCTGTTTCGATTGAGCTTGCCCTTGATTGTGAATCGGGAGAATTTAACAATTTATTGGACGATGTTTGCAATAGTGTCTTCAGAGAGGTTATGCCGACAAATATAGTAATCATGGATGATCAGGTGATTCTTTGTACTGGTATTTTCGGACAGCAGGCTGACAGGGAACAGCTTAAGAAAGAAATCATACGAAAAATAAAAGCTCCCGACTACTCAGCCATCCAAATACCTGTACTCAAGATGCCGCCTCCGCCTCTCGATATCGAAACCTCCCTGACAGCGCTGAACAGAGACCCGGTCAACGCCGAGTTTGTAAAAATCTCAAGAACCGATTATGAGATAAAACCCCACCAGATGGGTTTAAAACTGGATCGTTCAAAGCTGATGGAGGTGATATCCTATGTGGAAAGCCGCACAAATCAGGAATATGAAGAGATCATCCTTCCGGTTGAATTCATTGCTCCAAAATTAACCGAAGGTGAGCTTAAGACACAGCTTTTCAGAGATACACTCTCAGCATACACTACACATTTTAATACTGAAGGTGAAAACAACTATAACCGCAGCATCAATATTGGTCTTGCTGCCGAAAGCATTGACGGTACCATACTATTGCCCGGTGAGACCTTCTCTTTCAATGAGGTGGTAGGTCCCCGCACAGCCCAAAAAGGATATAGAACTGCCCACATATTTGTAGCCGGCAGAATAACCGATGGAACCGGAGGTGGTGTCTGTCAGGTATCCACAACCCTGTATAATGCAGTTTTAAGAGCAAATCTTGAAGTTATCGAGAGGCATAATCATATGTTTACAGTCGGTTATGTGCCATTAGGGCACGACGCTGCTGTTTCTTACGGATATGCCGATCTGGTCTTTAAAAATACAACCGCACACCCCCTGCGTATAAGTGCGGCCGTCTCATCTAATAATAATCTAAGCTTTAAAATATGCTCTACAAATGATTATCCTGATCAAAAGGTGAAGATAGCAACCAAGACTATAACTACCACCCCAATAGCGGTACAATACGTAGATGACAACACATTGCCACAAGGCACTTACATTGTGGCCGAAAACGGTATGGAGGGGTATGTTGTAGATACATATATAAGAGTATATAACGGGGATGTTCTAATAAAAGAAGAAAAGCTGCACAGAAGCGTATATCAGATGTACCCGCGAAAAATAAAACGGGGAACGGCTCCTGTGTTTGAAATAATAGAATGATCGAGGTTCAGCCATGAGAGAATTTCCGGTAACATTACCTTATGACAGGAAACGTGTTGACTTATTCCTTTTCGATATGATGCCGAGTATAAAATCCTCGGTCATTTATAAGGCGTTCAGGAAAAGAAATATCAAGGTAAACAATAAGCGGGTCAAGGAATCATATGTACTTTCTCATGGTGATAAGGTACAAGTTTATATTCCTGAAGAGTACTTGAAGGACAAAGCTTCCGAAGAAGCATCAGGGACAGATTCACCGCAGATTATATACGAGGATGACTATATCCTTATTGTTTCAAAGCCGCAGGGGATGCCGGTACACCAGGATAAGAACAATGATATTCGGGTACTTAACAGGTGGGTACAAAAAACGGTCAGCGAACGCGGGAAAATCCATGAACAGGGTTTCCCGGCTTTATGCCACCGCATTGACAGGAATACAGGCGGACTTGTATTGTTTGCAAAGGATTCTAAAACACTTGCTATTTTAGAGGATAAGTTCAAAAATCGTGAAATCAGGAAAATATATCATTGCCTTATTTACGGAGTTCCCCTGAAGAAATCGGACGAGCTTCACGGGTATCTTAAGAAGGATAGTAAGAACAGCAGAGTATTTGTTTATGACAAGCCCTTGAAAGGTGCTGAGCCTATAATAACACGCTACAGAGTATTGAAGGCCTTTGATGAGTACTCCCTTCTTGAGGTTGAGTTGGTGACAGGCAAGACTCATCAAATCAGAGCCCATCTGGCTTATATAGGTCATCCCCTGTTAGGGGACGGAAAATACGGAATCAATTCGGTAAACAGGAGATTCAAGCTTAAATGGCAGGCTCTATGGTCTTATGAGTTGACCTTTTTGTTTACATCACCTTCCGGCCACCTGTCATACTTAAGCGGCAGGACTGTTACCCTACCGGATATTAAGTGGGTGCCTATGCCATGAAGGCTTTATTTTTTAGTGGCTGTCAACGCCCCAATACTGTAATGATAGAGAGTTCGGCTTCCTGTTCCCTTGTCCCTCCCTGTCTTAACTTGAATAGAATTGGTTTATCGCATATAATTAAAACAGAGGATATGTTAATTTTAGGAGGTCTTTTTATGAAGCTTCTTTTTGCCATTGTCAGTGATGAGGACAGCAGCATCTTGGCTGATAACCTTAACCGTGACGGTTTTAGCACAACAAAACTCTGTTCAAGCGGCGGGTTCTTAAAAAGCGGCAATACGACCTTTCTGGTTGCTACCGATGATGATAAGGTTGAGCGCGCTCTTGAGATAATCCGGGACACATGCAAGTCCAGACGCAGAATGATAGCTCCTGAAAAGCTCCCCGGCAGCTTTGGTTCCTTTAACATGGCTATGCCCATTGAGGTCAACGTTGGCGGTGCAACCGTATTTATACTGAATATTGAACAGTTCCTGAAGCTTTAGAATCTACTACGACAAGTACATGGGACCATTCTTCTTGTTTTGTCGCACACTACGAGGTTATAACATGCCTGCTGATCGAATAAAAACTACCGAAAAGGATTTAGAGAGAAACCGTCTGTTAGTGATTCTGGAAGGCGCTTCTGCCCGCACTATATTCAACTTGACCAGCGGGGCTTTTTTAGTTGGTTTGCTGAAATATATGGGGGCGAGCGATGCTTTTTGCGGGTATGTAATTTCGATACCCGTTTTTGCTGCAATAATCCAGGTTCTTTCCCCAATGATTCTTGAAAGTCTGAAATATAGAAAAACTATGATAATAATTGGAGCTATGATCCACAGGATCTTATTGTCCATGCTTATTATTGTACCTTTTCTTCCCTTACCTTCCGGGATAAAGCTTTTTATTGCAGCCATCGTATTGTTTATTTCTAACCTGGCCATATCCTTTGTTAACCCTGCGATTTCCAACATGTATGTAAGCTTTGTGCCGCAGAATATCAGAGGCAGGTACTTCGGTACAAGAGAATCATACATTTTGATTGCGGCAACTTTGATAACTCTTGTGCTTGGAAAAATCCTGGACGTTTTCAATGATATGGGCAATGAAGGTACAGGGTACATAATTGTTTATTGTTTTATTTTCTTACTTACTATTATAAATTTTTCTTTCTTTGCGCTTATGAAGGAGGTTCCTTTATTACATACTACTGAGCGGATCAAGCTGTCTGAGATATTTACTCTCCCGTTAAAGAACAAAAAGTTTATTCGCTATTTTATTATGCTTATAATATGGAACTTCGCCGTTCAAATTGCAAGCGCATATTTTGGGGTATACCTTAAATCCGACTTATCCATGAGTTATACTATTATTACTTCTCTTTCTTTTATAAATGCGGTAATTTATATATTCTCAGCACGTATTTGGGGAAGATTTGCCGATAGGAACGGCTGGGCCAAAACTACGATGATCACGATCGGTATCTTAAGTATCTGCCATTTCACATGGTTTTTTGCTTCTGAAGGAAGTCCGGCTGTGCTGTTTATTCTTATTCTCAGCCATATAACAAGTGGAATGGCCTGGTCAGGAATTAACGTGGCGCTTTTTAATCTTCAATTTGATTTTACTCCCGATGAGAAAAGAACCGTTTATATAGGCTTCAGCGCTGCTATCAGCGGTCTGATCGGGTATATTTCAGCGATTTTCGGAGCACAACTCGTTGGTTTATTTGGTGATAAGCCGGTTATTATATTAGGTGCATCCTATGATATAAAACAGGTCTTGTTTTTGGCATCAGCCATACTATTAGCTTTTTGTGCTGCATATATTGGTGTGTTTATGCATTCATTCAAAAATAAATAATTCTCTGGAGGTTTAGGTAATGATCAAAAGGAAATCTGAAATGACTGTAAATTTAATTGAAAAGATGCGCGGCGGTGAAGGCCACACAAAAATGATGCCCATTTTTACTAAAGATGAATTGATGGGCAAATGCCGGTTATTCAATGTGATCACTCTGGAGCCGGGCTGCTCTATAGGTACTCACACCCACGACCAGGAGGAAGAAATTTATTATATTTTAAGCGGTAAGGGAGTTGTGGACGATAACGGCAAAATAGTTGATGTGGAGCCTGGAGACGCTGTTAAAACAGGAAATGGTGAATTTCACTCCATTAAAAACAATGGTGATATCCCCTTGGTATTCATGGCGGTTATACTATTATTCTAGGTCAGTGAGTATAGGGGACGGTCCTCTTTACTCATTTTGAACTCCGTAAATAAATGTGGACATTCCGCGGCAAGCCTGACCCGCAAAGCGGCGGTGTGTCCCCATTTATAGGGCGACCTCTAATCGCCTTGTCATTCTGAACGAAGCGACAGCGAAGTCAAAAATCTATAAAGTAGTAGCCCAGCACTAAGGCTGGGCTACTGATTCTAAAATGAGTAAAAAGGACCGTCCCCTATACTCATATTTCTAACTGATGGAAGTCACCTCATAGCCTGCATCTTCAATGGCGGCTTTTATTGTTTCATTATCCACGTCCTGATTTAGTTCGATCTCGGCTATTTTTCTTTCCAGACTGACATTAACGGATTGAACTCCTGCCAGTTCCTCAAGGGCTTCTTTAACATGCCTTACACAATTCTGGCAGGACATTCCTTCAATTGTAATCTTCTTTTTCATACTATTGGCTCCTTTCTTCCAAATGTTCGCTCTTTTGGCAAATTCACAATTTACACACCTGCAAGTCCCCCGGGACGTCAAGGACGCCGTCCCCTGCTTTGAGTAAAAATGAGTAAAAAGGACCGTCCCCTATACTCATTATGACGGTTTGAATCTTTTTAGTCTGAGAGCATTCATAAGTACTGATATCGAACTGAATGCCATAGCTCCTGCTGCGATCATCGGGTTTAATAAAGGTCCGCCCAGGAGATACAGTACCCCTGCCGCTATAGGAATTCCTGCAGTGTTATATGCAAATGCCCAGAATAGATTCTGCTTTATATTTCTTATAGTCTGTTTGCTTAACTGGATTGCTGCAGGCACGTCCATCAGGTCACTCCGCATCAGAACTATATCAGCAGATTCCATCGCCACATCGGTTCCGGAGCCTATAGCTATCCCTATATCAGCCTGGGCAAGCGCAGGTGCATCATTGATGCCATCCCCCACCATTGCTACCTTTTTTCCTTCACCCTGAAGCTTCTTGATCTCATTCGCCTTATCGTGAGGCAAGACTTCAGCCAGAACTCTGTCAATACCAACCTGACGAGCAATGGCTCCGGCTGTCCTTTTATTGTCCCCGGTGATCATGACTACCTCAATGCCCATTTTGTGAAGTGATTCAATTGCCTTTTTACTGGCAGCTTTCATAACATCTGCCACTGCAATGATTCCGGCAAGTTTATCATCAATGGCTATAAACATAGGTGTCTTGCCTTCTTCAGCCAGACGGTCTGACTCGCTTTGCAGTGTGATCTCAACTTTTCTGTCCTCCATAAGCTTTTTATTCCCTAACATGATTCTTCGGCCTTTGATTTTAACCTCTATCCCCTGGCCTGGTATGGCTTCAAAGCTTTCGACAGCCACCAAATCCAGATTTCTTTCTATTGCGCTATTTACTATAGCTTCACCCAGAGGATGCTCCGAGCCTTTCTCACCCGAAGCTGCAAGCAGGAGAAGTTCTGTTTCGTCAATGATCTCGGTTGTGATTATATCTGTGACCACAGGTTTACCTTCGGTTATTGTTCCCGTTTTATCAAAAACGATAGTATCGATTCTATGGGTTATTTCCAATGCCTCGCCGCTCTTTATCAAAACGCCGTATTCCGCACCTTTCCCTGTCCCTACCATAATAGCGGTCGGAGTTGCCAGACCTAAAGCACAAGGACATGCGATCACCAGAACTGAAATAAATCTAGTGAGTGAAAAAACAAGTGTCTGTCCGGTAATGAACCAGCCTATTCCTGCAATTATTGCTATAGCCATCACAATGGGTACAAAATAACCAGCGATTATATCAGCCATCTTTGCAATGGGGGCTTTCGAACCCTGGGCATCCTCAACAAGCTTTATGATTTGTGCAAGGACTGTGTCTTTACCTACCTTTGTGGCCTTAAACCGAATAGTTCCATTTTTATTGATGCTGGCTCCAACGACCCTGTCACCCGGATTTTTCTCCACTGGTATGCTCTCACCTGTGAGCATGGATTCATCGACTGATGTTCGTCCCTCAACCACTTCGCCATCAACAGGAATTTTCTCTCCAGGTTTTACAAGAATGATATCCCCTGCTTCCACCTCATCGACGGGGATGACCATCTCCTTCCCCTCATGAATGACAATTGCAGTTTTCGGAGCCAATCCCATGAGCTTTTTGATAGCTTCGGATGTTCTTCCCTTTGTAATCGACTCCAGATGCTTTCCCAGAAGAATCAAGGTTATAATTACTCCTGTGGTTTCAAAATACAGGTCTTTAGAATAATGCTCATTTCCGTTAAGAATCTGGATTATGGCATAAACTCCATACAAAAAAGCTGCCGCAGTGCCAACGGCTATTAATGAATCCATATTTGGTTCACGTCTTAAAAGCCTTGTAAAACCAATGGTATAGAACTTATATCCTGCCGCCATAGCGGGTATGACCAATAAAAGCTGTATCAATCCAAAATTCAGCGGATTATAATTGGGATCTATAATCCTAGGTAGGGGCAAACCAACCATATGCCCCATGGCAATGTAAAATAGCGGCAGCGTGAATAACGCTGAAATCAGGAATTTAACACGCAGAATTTTTATTTCATTTTCTCTGCGAGCCTTTTCGTAATCAGCCTGATTCGTATTTTCTATTTCCAGAGGCTCATATCCCGCTCTTGATATAGCATCCCTGATTTGAGAAAGCCGTATCTTTGAAGGATAATAAGCAATTCTTGCTTTCTCGGTGGCCAGATTAACACTGACCTCTCTTATGCCATCCAACTTGCCTATAGCTCTCTCGACTGCTCTTACACAAGATGCACAAGTCATTCCCGCTATTGGCAAAGATATTTCTCTAATGCTTTCATCTGATTCTTTGACCCCATATCCGGCTTTAATTACGGCATCCTTTATTTTACTTTTATCCGCTTTGGTGTCATCAAACTCAACAGTCATCTTTTCTGTTGCTATATTTACATTTACCGAGCTTATGCCTTCAACCTTGCCGACATGCCTTTCGACAGCCTTTGCACATGAAGCGCATGTCATTCCGGTGATATCAAGGATCTCTTTTGCCATATCCGGCACCACCTTTGCTGTAGATGCTATTTTGCGTATTTACTGATCAAATCCATAATCTCATTGACTTTTTCATTTCCGGCAATTTCTCCTTCGGAAAAAGCCTGCTTGACACAATGTTTGATATGCTGATCAATGATTTTAAGATTGGCTTTTTTAAGCAAAGCCTGAACAGACAGGATCTGTTTTGAGATATCAACACAGTATCTGTCTTCCTCAACCATTCTGATTATTCCATCTATTTGGCCCTTCGATGTCTTTAATAGATTGAGGACCTTAGTTTTATCCCCACTTTCCAAAATAAATACCTCCATAAGAACATATAGCCCCTCCCCATTACGGGTGGGGTATAATATTATTATATTCCTTTATTTATAATTGTCAAGAAAAGTTCTTTTCATAGATGTATTATTTTGACACTAACTGGCAGACCAGATATAATTAAAATAAACTGATTTTAATTTATGGAGTGTGATTTTATGTTCTCCGACAATGCGGTATGGCTGGCTCAAAATGAAAATCCTGTATATCTCCTTCCTAAAATGGCCAATCGTCACGGCCTGATAGCAGGTGCCACCGGAACGGGAAAAACGGTAACTCTTAAAGTGTTGGCAGAATCATTCAGTGATATGGGTGTGCCCGTTTTCCTGGCTGACATTAAAGGTGATCTCGCAAGTCTTGCAGCTAAAGGCACAGATACCCCAAATATTCGGGACAGGTTGGCAATGCTGAATATAAAGGCATTCGATTTTAGATCTTATCCTGTTAGATTCTGGGATATTTTTGGTGAAGGCGGGCATCCGGTTCGTGCCACTATATCAGAAATGGGTTCCTTGCTCCTTTCAAGGCTGCTGAACCTGAATGACACTCAATCCGGTATACTCAATATCGTTTTTCGTATTGCCGACGAACAGGGCTTACTGCTTTTAGATCTCAAAGACTTAAGGGAAATGATCCGTTATGTGGGTGAAAATGCTAAAGAGCTTACTTTGAAGTATGGTAATATTTCACCACAAAGTGTCGGCGCGATCATGCGGAGCCTAATCGCACTTGAAGACCAGGGAGCCGAAAGCTTTTTCGGCGAACCTGCCCTTGATATAAAGGACTGGATGCAGGTAACACCCGACGGGCGTGGTTACATCAATATCCTGCATAGCGTCCGACTCTTTAGTTCACCTCTGCTTTACTCTACATTTTTGCTTTGGATGCTTTCGGAATTGTTTGAAACGCTGCCCGAGGCAGGCGATTTGGAAAAACCAAGAATAGTCTTTTTCTTCGATGAAGCGCACTTGCTTTTTGAAGATATCCCAAAGGTTCTGCTTCAAAAAATAGAACAGGTTGTACGTCTTATACGCTCAAAAGGTGTCGGCATATACTTTATTACACAAAATCCCGCTGATCTTCCCCAGGATGTTTTAGGCCAATTGGGAAATAGAATCCAGCATGCCTTAAGAGCATACACTCCATCAGAGCAAAAAAAGGTCAAGGCTGCTGCTGAAGCATTTCGTCCAAATCCAAAATTCAATACTGAAGATGTTATTACAAATCTTGCAACTGGGGAAGCGTTGGTTTCCTGTCTGGACAATGAGGGACGCCCTTCAGTTGTCGAGAGGGCATATATCCTGCCGCCCCAAAGCTCACTAGGAACCTTGGATGAATTGTCGAGAAGGGGGATTATAAACAATTCACCTCTGAGTGCTAAGTACGATAATGCAATAGACAGGGAATCGGCTTATGAGATATTGCAGAAAAAGGCGCTTCAGGATCAGGAAAGATTATTGAAAGAACAGGAGTTGGCTAAAAAAGAAAAAGAGATCAAAAAATCGGCAGGGAGACCAAAAGCCTCCCTGGTTCAGAAAGCGGCCAACTCAGCCGTTACAGCAATAGGGCGCGAATTGGGAAGGTCGATATTCAGGGGATTATTAGGCTCGCTTAAAAGGTAAAAGAAAAATACGGCTATAGAGCGGTTTAAGCCATAGCTTGACCTAATCTATTATATATTCAAATTTTTATGATTAACGTTTAGTTAATCGAAAGGAGTTTTGATTATGGGTCTTATAAAAGCTGCGATTGGTGCGGCAGGCGGGGTACTGGCCGACCAATGGAAGGAATTTTTTTATTGTGACGCACTTCCTAAGGAGGTTTTGGTAAGAAAAGGCCAAAAACGTATTTCCGGCCGTTCTTCTAACATCAAAGGTGATGATAATATTATTTCGAATGGCTCCGGGATTGCTGTGGCAGACGGCCAGTGCATGGTAATAGTTGAGCAGGGAAAAATCGTTGAGTTCTGCGCTATACCGGGTGAATTTACATATGATACCTCATCAGAGCCGAGTATTTTTACCGGTAATTTGGGTGACAGCATAATCGAGACTTTTAAAGCCATCGGCAAACGTTTCACATATGGCGGTGATACCGGAAAGGATCAAAGGGTATACTACTTTAACACCAAGGAAATCGTTGATAATAAATTCGGTACCCCCAATCCTATCCCATTCCGTGTAGTTGACCGTAACATCAATCTGGATATCGACGTTTCGGTTCGCTGCTCAGGTGTTTACTCCTATAAAATTGTAGATCCCATATTGTTCTATACTAATGTATGCGGAAATGTCAGCTTTGAATTTACCCGTGATGAAATAGACAGCCAACTGAAAACTGAGTTTGTTTCAGCACTTCAGCCGGCATTTGCGAAAATTTCCGACCTTCAAATTCGGCCAAGTTCATTACCCGCCCATGCCGAAGAGCTTTCCGAGGCAATGAACGAAGCCCTGACAAAGAAATGGAAAGATTTGAGGGGTATTTCTATCGTATCCATTGCCCTTAATCCTATCACTCTTCCCGAGGAAGATGCAGAGATGATAAAACAGGCACAGCGTACAGCTATCATGCGTGATCCTACCATGGCGGCGGCAACCTTGGTTGGTGCACAATCCGATGCAATGAAAGCTGCCGC
>JAAYNO010000086.1 GCA_012520855.1 Clostridiaceae bacterium
AAGAGCAAACTTCTCCTGTTTCCACTATCTTTTTTATGATATTGATGTCTGTAAGAAAGTTTTGCCCCAAGGTTTTTGTAAGCCTCAGACCATATTTTTTTAAAACCTCGTTTGTGTTAATCATAGGATCCTGTTCCTTCTTAAACAGACTGTGTGAAAACTGCTCTGCTTTGTTAATTGCGATAAGCACCGTTCGAAATCACTGAAAAAGTCGCTCCTTAAATGTCATTCTGAGCGTAGCGAAGAATCTTATTTGCTGATAATGCGGGGTTTAAGATTCTTCATTCCGCTTCACTCCATTCAGAATAACAAAACCCGGAGTTTTTCAGCAGTTTCGCACCGTTCATGCGGCGGTACAAATTCTTTATATAAAATGGACGGTCTTATCGACCGCCCGATCAATGTCTAATGATAAATATGGCTGCTTAAGCAATCGAGGATAGCCGACTTCCCACTATTACTGGCATGGGTTGTCATTTTCTTTCCATCTGTTGTCATTCTGCTCATTTAAAATATACACAACTACATCTCTTCTTCCCCATTGTCTGACTTTTTTTGAAGAATCAAAATATAAGTCGATCAGCTTTCCTTTTATAGCGCTTCCAATGTCGGCAGCAATAGCGAACCCATAATCAGGAGCCGGTCCCGGGACTTCTACATATACCTTGGTTCCCAGTGGAATAACTTTGGGGTCAACGGCTATGATTCCTTCTCTTGCTCTCATTCCCGTATAAGTTATGCCGAACTCCGGATGATCCGGATGCTTTCCAGTATCCTCAAAAGATGACGTATAAGCCGTAGCTTTCATTTTTATTACATCTTTATACCTAACAAGGTCTCCTCTATGGTTTCTGAAATTTAATACTGTTCCATATTCAACGATTTTATTTACAGGTTCCTTAACGATTTTCTCATTGACGAATACCCGGGCAACAGGTTTGCTATCTTCATACGTCAGTTTATAATACTTCTCCCTTATGCCGTTTTCGCCGGTGACTATTGTCTTAGTTTCTCCTTCGTTCATAACATCATTGGGCTTTTCCACTACTGTGAACGGGATATCCGACTGTTCAGCGATTATTTCTTCATTCACGCGTACCACACGGATGTCCATACCCTCTTTAATATTATCTTTAGCATCTACACCTTCATAACGATCCAGCGGGTTGAGCATAATGCCATTGTCGGCTATTACTTCCTCAACCGTATCCTTGTAGGACCATACCTCCTTAAGCTGCCCGTCTACTAAAATATTTACCGGTACAGCACGCTTAATGTTAATCACATTAAGGGCTTTGGGATCCAAATCAGTATCCGGAGCCATGCTAATGTAGTCATCAGATCTAATGGAGATGTCCAGCATTTCCAAAGCCTCTGCTACATTATCGCCCATAGTTTTAACTACGATTGGCTTGCCGTTATCAATAATCTGTACTTCCTTGCTTATACTATGATACGTTCTTATGCCAGTTGTAATAGCAACTGCAGATAAAATCAACAACACAGCCAATTGCTTAAGGGGAAGGGCTCGTTTGATGAAAGTAAGATATAGTCCGTTCATCCAAACTTCCTCTCCTTATATATACATAGAATGTGCAGCCTGGCTAAAGCCAGCCTATGCAGCCCTTTACCGGGCTTTTATCTCTATATGTATTTAATTCAAATGCACTAGCAGCGGTGCTATTGAATTTCGGGACTGATCCCGCAGGTTTCTCGCAAGGCTTTTATATTTTATATCATGTATTAATTTTTTGTCAAGGGTTTCCAGTATATTTGGGAATTATAGATATTATTACCCATTTTTTAGATATTTTATTGTAGTTTAAGCTGAACTCCAGCACGTTTACTCCGTCATCTATACCGGGTAAGCTTGCTTTCTTTTCATCTATAATATATGCTTGTACAACGACCCGTGCAATTATAGTATCGGGTTCGCCATACTCCATGATGGTAAATGAATCATTTGCAGCATCCTTTGATTCTTCAGCTATGGCAATTGAATCTATGGCTGATATCAACTCTATATATGCTGCTTTATCATATTTTTTCCCTAAAAAAGTAAAGTTCTCACCAATAAAGCCAGATGAAGCCTCATAATCCTTTTGGCTTATTGACAAGAACCACTTATTAACTGTATCTCTTATATCGTCACCCATCAGGGTTTTATAAAGATTGATGATCTCGTTCAGTTTCCCCGTCAACACAAGATTATCTGTTTCTCTTTGCTGAAAAAGCTTTATGCGGGATTCCATGTCATCGATCTTGTCTTTATATTCTTTTATTTCTTTTTCGAGCTTTGAATTGGCCTGTTCAAGTTCTTCCACAGTAGTTGTCAGAATCCGGTTCTGCCCCCTGAGCCAATCCTGTTCAACCTTGTCTGTTTCTCTTTGCTTCTGCAGATTTTCCTTATCCCACAATAAATAATTCAGCATCAGAAAAGTAAAGAGCACCAGAGCAGATATCATAATTACTACAAACTTCTTCATGGTTTACCCCCTGATCCATAATACGATAAGGGCTTAGCCCGTCATAAGCCGTATTACATCCCGAACAGATCGATAGCGTTTTTCGCTGTCGCTTCTTCTACCATATAATAATCTATACCCTTTATTTCAGATATTTTCTCCAAAATAATCTTAATAAGGCCAGACCAGTTTCTTTTTCCCCGATACGGTTCGGGGGCTAAATATGGGCAATCTGTTTCTGTCAATAGCATATCCAGCGGTGTATAACGCACTACATCAATTGGCTTATGTGCATTTTTAAAGGTCACTGGCCCGCCGATCCCGATTTTGAACCCCAGATTCATTACTTCCCTTGCCATTTCCACCGAGCCGGAAAAGCAATGGAACACCCCTCCTATATCGCTTGCCTTTTCATTTCTGAGAATATCCAGAATATCCTTATGGGACTCACGGTTATGAATTATTACAGGCAGCTTCAGCTCCCGGGCAAGATTGATTTGTTTTGAAAGCCATTCCCGTTGCACATCCCTGGGTGAAAAATCATAATGATAATCCAAACCTATTTCTCCAATAGCAACTACCTTGCTTTCCCTGGCAAGTTCTCTTAAAACATCAATAGTGTTATTATCACATTGGGACACTTCATGGGGATGAACGCCTACGGCTGCATAGATAAATGGGTGCTTTCGAGCTAATTCAACAGATATTCTTGAATTCTCAATGGTGCTGCCCGCATTGACTATATGTGTGACACCTTGACTTACACATTCTCTTAAAACCTCGTCACGGTCCGGATCGAATTTTTTGTCGTCATAATGGGCATGTGAGTCTATCAAAATTAAGTCCTCCTAATTAAATAGCATGCAGGTACTCCCGCATGTCATTCTGAGCGTAGCGAAGAATCTTGTTTAGTGTTTATGCGGGTTCAAAGATCCTTCGCTTTGCTCAGGATGACTGCCTATTTTAATATTACTCCTGTTCAGAATGACATCCTGAAGCGCGCACTAGCTAACCCTGCTGCCAGTCGGGATGTCGCCGTCTACAGTCACCAATACAAGTTTTCCTGATTCATCGTCCGAGGCAGCCAGAATCATGCCCTGGCTCTCGATGCCCCTGATCTTGGCAGGTTTTAAGTTGGCTGCGAGTATCAATACCTTCCCGATCATCTCTTCGGGGGTATAGTATTGTGCAATGCCTGAAACAACCTGACGCTCTTCGGTACCGCATTGAAGCTTTAATTTCAGAAGCTTATCGCTTTTCTCGACCTTCTCACAGGATAGTACCTTAGCCACTTTTAGCTCTACCCTGGTAAAGTCCTCTATACCTATCAAGGCTACCCCCTGGGTCTGTTCCTCTTTTTCAAGCGCTGGTTTGGTTGTCTTTGCACCGGCTGTTTCCTTTGCCTTCGCTTCTATTTCGGCCAGGGCTTCCATTTCTTTTTCCAAATCTATACGCGGGAATATTATTTCGCCGGATGTTACGGGCGATACTTGCTTATACGCACCCCATTGCCCGGCGCTTTCCCAGGTCCTGTCCTCCTCGGCAACAGCAAGCTGTGCCCAGATTTTATGCGGAGTTTCAGGCATAAATGGCTGGATCAGTATAGAAATTATACGAATGCTCTCGGCAAGGTTATACATAATCTCTGCCAGGCGCGCCTTATTCTCCTCGTTTTTGGCAAGAGCCCACGGCATGGTTTCATCGATATACTTATTTGTCCGGGACACCGATTTCCAGATCTCTGCAAGAGCCGCGCTGAATTGGAGCTTATCCAGATATTCCTCTGTTCTTGTTTTTGTGCTGGCTAAAACGCTTCTAAGCTCAAGGTCGAACTCTCCCTTTTCTCTTGTCTCCGGAATAACCCCGCCAAAATACTTATTTATCATGGCGGTCGTACGGCTAACCAAATTCCCCAGATCATTTGCAAGATCCGAATTAATTCGGGTTATCAGTGCTTCATTGGAGAAAACTCCGTCTGCCCCGAAGGGTACTTCCCTTAACAGGAAATAACGGATGGCGTCAAGTCCATATTTTTCAATCAATACCACAGGGTCAACAACATTTCCCTTGGATTTGGACATCTTTCCGCCTTCAAGGACCAGCCAGCCATGACCGAAAACCTGCTTCGGAAGGGGCAGATCCAATGCCATCAGCATAGCAGGCCATATTATGGTATGGAATCTGACTATTTCTTTCCCTACCAGATGGACATCGGCAGGCCAGAATTTTTTAAAGTTTTCATCGTTGTCCGAAAGATATCCGAGAGCAGTTATATAATTTGACAGTGCATCGATCCAGACATACACAACGTGTTTCTCGTCAAAGGTCACAGGAACTCCCCAATTAAATGAGGTGCGGGAAACACAAAGATCCTCCAGACCGGGGCGCAGGAAATTATTAAGCATTTCGTTACGCCTTGAGGATGGCTGTACAAACTCGGTATCTTCCTCGAAAAGCTTAATAAGCCTGTCCTGATATTTAGAAAGCCTGAAGAAATAGCTTTCCTCCCTGGTTTTTTCAACAGCTCTGCCGCAGTCGGGACATTTTCCGTCCACCAACTGAGTCTCAGTCCAGAAGGATTCACACGGGGTACAGTACAAACCCTCATACTCGCTCTTATAGATATCTCCTTTGTCATAAAGAGCCTTAAATATCTTTTGAACAGTTTCAACATGCTCCTGGTCGGTAGTTCTGATAAACTTGTCGTTGGTGATTTTCATGAGATTCCACAGCTTCTTTATGCCATCGACGATTTTATCAACATATTCCTTCGGAGTAACTCCGTCTTCTTCGGCGACCCGCTGTATTTTCTGGCCATGCTCGTCTGTACCGGTCAAAAACATTACATCATAGCCCTGAAGTCTTTTATATCTTGCCATGGCATCAGCCGCAACAGTTGTGTACGAATGGCCTATATGAAGCTTTCCGCTTGGATAATAGATAGGTGTTGTAATGTAAAATGTTTTTTTATCCACTTTAACCTCCATCATGCCGTTTTACCGATATTCAAAAGCTTTATGATCAAGCAATCGCCTATTAAACATAACGGCATATCTATTAGTATTATTTTACTTATTCTTTCCAATAAAGTATACCATGCTGTATTCAGTTTGTAAAAACATCCTGGACAGTCAGAATGGCAGTACAAAAGATTCCCCTGCCTTTTCCGAACTCGGTCAGTCCTTCTCCGGACGTAGCCGTTATTCCTACGCTATTGACATCAATACCCAGAGAAGCTGCAATGCTTTGCCGCATTCGTTCAAGATAGGGAGCAAGCTTAGGCCTTTTAGCCTCAATGGAAACAGAAACATGTATTATTTTTTTACCCTTCATTGTTTCCAAAGCCTCTTTCAGGTATACCCGGCTGTCTTTTATCCCCTGGTTCAAGCAAAGCTCATCTGCTCTTTCCCCAAGGATATTTACACAGGATATCCCCGAGACAGCATTGATAATGGCATGCAGAACAACGTCAGCATCGCTGTTTCCTGAAAGTCCCGGGCAGCCTTCAATCTCTATGCCGCCAAGTATAAGCTTTTTGTTGTCACCGGATTCCGTAAACTCATGGCTGTCCTGTCCTATAGCTACTCTGAACAAAAGAATCCGCTCCTTTGCAAACTTTTTTTATGATTGAATTTTAGTATTAGTATAGAATAATATTTACAATAAATCCATTGATATGTTGCCGAACTTAAAAATATGTTTAACATTGCCCATATCATTAAACTTCGGTGGATAAACAAAAAAGTGGGCTTA
>JAAYNO010000263.1 GCA_012520855.1 Clostridiaceae bacterium
ACTCAATAGCGGTTCCATCCTCGCTATATAACACAATGGGTTGAATTGCACCCTTTTTCGGTTTGTAGGACATAAAAGCACCTCCTTATTTGTGTACCCTGCTATGAGAATTCAAACCTTGCTTTGTTGTGAATTCTTCACCGCAGAAATCACATACATAGCTGTTTTCCTTCTTAGGTTCTTCTTCTTTTACTTCAACTACTTCTTCTTCCTCTAGGGCGAAGATTGTTTTTCCAAAGGATGGCATTCTTTCGATCAAGTTAATCTCTGCTTTGGTGCGTGCAGTATACTCCCCGGCCACGAACTCAACGGTGCATCTAGTGCTGTAAATTACAAGGTTTTTAATAACAGATACGTACCTTTTCATGCGATTAATCTCCTTTTTAAGAAAATAGGGGAGGGCAACCTCCCCCTTCAATACTATTTGGCTTTCCAATCGGACATGTCAAGGTGCATGTAAGCGTGAGTTTCAGGTAAGCGAACTTCAAGTCCCGCTTCCGTCAGATACTCGTCTCTCCATCCATCTTCGTCTGGATTCTGAATATTCATCTTCAACTTGGTATCTCTGCCTTCAAGTGGGCGATACTTGATGTACTTCATGTCAACACCCAAAACAAGACCTTGATAGTCTTTCTCTAGGGTGCGGGAAGGAACGATGTACAGATCGCCGTGGAAGGACTTGAATTGACGTAGGCGCAGGCCATACGTTTCGTCTCCACTTCTAGTTTCGATTCTCTCGCCAGCAAACTTGTTGATTGCAGCACCCACTTTGTGCGAAACAATCAGCAGCTTAGAATCAGAACCGTGCGTGAACAGCTTTTCGCAGAACGCTTCGAAAACGTCCTCGTCAAACGCCGTAGCAGAGGTGAATTTGTTGTCTTGAATAAAGGACAGCAAACCTCCTGTGGTTTGGCGAGTAGCGGTAGCATCTTGCTTCTTCTCACCGAAAAGCATAGCGCGTTCAATGTCAAGCCTGTGTTCGATAGCTTGATCGGTACGCAGACGGTTGCGCTCGGTTTCTTTGGTCTTTAGTCTTTCAGCGTTAGATGTCATAGACTGATCGAAGGCTCTCCGGAAAATCTGCGTGTAATTATCGCCCTTGACAGGTTGCAGAATGCGGGATTCAGGCGCACGGGAGAATTCCTCCATAGCGTTGCCCATACGCATAAGCATTGCATCTTTGGCGATTTTTGCGGCAGTGGTTGTACCATAGCCACGGGTTACTTTAATTGCTTCGCTTCCTTCGGTAGTTACAACTTCGGTTACAAATAAAACTTCGCCAGTAGAAGGAACCTTTACGATGTCTTTCGCTCTGAAAACGGTCGGATCTTTCACCGGAATCGTTGTGGTTGTAGCGGCAATCTCATCTGAATCGTCAACTTGCCCCCACCATTCGCCCAACTTCGAATCATACCAGTAGAAGTAGTTACTGTGGGTCATCTGCTTCTTGGCTTTCATGAGTATGATCGCAAACGGTGTAGCATCAGGGTTAAGCCTTAAAATTTCGCTCGATACATCTAAATCTCTACGTCCGGTATCAATAGCTCTGGTTGTTACTGGTCCTGCGAATAGTTGTAAATTCATTATATATCCCTCCATATTAAAAGCACCTAGAGGGATTCCTCTGGTGCCTTATCCGAAAATTCCTTTTTGATTTGAGACTCCGAAGATTTCGCTTAGTAGCTTTTGTTCTTCGGTAGGCTCTGGTTTTTTTAGTACCTTGGAGGACGAACCCATCTTAGCAGCCTGCTTTTGCAGTACAGACTGTTTAGTCTGTTGCTGATTTAACAGATCCAATCCTTCCTGTTGTGCCTTAATCGCCTTCACCCTGTCATAAGCGGCTCGGATTGCTAGAATTTTTCCTTGCG
>JAAYNO010000014.1 GCA_012520855.1 Clostridiaceae bacterium
GATGACACGGGGGGATGACAGAGGGAGATGACACGGGTAGGAGATAACAGGGGGGAGATATAAAAAGAGCGCTCGGTTTTTGAGCGCTCTTGGTTCTCATTTTATGCTTCGATTGGCGGCGGATTATATCCGTTTTTAAAGATTTCCTCAAATTCATCGGCTTCCAGACGTTCTTTATCCAGAAGAGCCTTAGTGACATCTTCAAGTTTATCTTTATTCTCGGTGAGGATCTCCTTAACCTTGGCATAGGCATCATCAATGATCTTCTTAATCTCAATATCTATTTTTGCCGAGATTTCCTCACTGTAGTTGCGGGTATGAGCATAGCTCTTTCCTAAGAATACCTCATCGTTTTCATCACCGAAAACAAGGTTGGACAGCTCATCGCTCATGCCATATTTAGTAATCATTTTGCGGGCTATTTCGTTGGCATGCTTAAGGTCACTGGCAGCACCAGTGCTTATTTCACCAAGCATTAGGTCTTCGGCCGCTCTTCCGCCCAGACTGACGATTATTTGTTCAATCAACTGGGCTTTGGTCGTATATTGACGATCCTCATCAGGCTTAAAGGAGGTAAAGCCTCCCGCGCGGCCCGACGGGATAATGGTTACCCTGTCAACTTTCACAGTTGTTGAAACGAGACGCACGGCAATGGCGTGGCCTGCTTCATGGTATGCCGTAAGCTTCTTTTCTTTATCGCTGATTACTCTGCTCTTCTTCTCAGGACCCATTACAACCTTGTAATTGGCTTCTTTGATCTCCGACATCGTTATGCTTTTGAGGTTTCTGCGGGCTGCGAGAAGAGCCGCCTCATTGAGCAGGTTCTCCAAATCGGCTCCTGTAAAACCGGGTGTTGTTTTGGCAATATCCTTCAAATCAACATCATCACTTAACGGCTTGTTCTTGGAGTGCACCCGCAAGATGGCCTCTCTTCCTCTTATATCAGGGTAGCTCACGACTACCTGCCTGTCGAAACGCCCTGGTCTCATAAGAGCGGGATCCAATATATCGGGACGGTTGGTTGCGGCAAGGATTATTACTCCTTCATTTACCCCGAAACCATCCATTTCGACAAGTAACTGGTTTAATGTCTGCTCACGTTCATCGTGGCCTCCGCCCAGACCTGCGCCTCTATGACGCCCAACAGCATCTATTTCATCAATGAAGACGATACAGGGAGCGTTTTTCTTTGCCTGTTCAAACAAATCACGGACACGGGATGCGCCCACACCCACAAACATTTCAACAAAGTCTGAACCGCTTATTGAAAAGAACGGTGTTCCTGCTTCTCCTGCCACTGCTTTGGCAAGAAGGGTCTTACCTGTTCCGGGAGGGCCTACCAAAAGAACACCCTTAGGTATGCGGGCTCCCAACTCCACATATTTCCTTGGCTCTTTAAGGAATTCAACTATTTCCTCAAGCTCAGCCTTCTCTTCATCGGCACCTGCTACGTCTGAGAACCTGACCTTAATCTTGCTGTCATCACTGGCCATGCGTGCCCTGCTCTTGCCAAAGGACATGACTCTGTTTCCGCCTCCCTGTGACTGCTGGATAAAGAAAATCCAGAAGAAAACAAAGAGAATGACCATGGCGAACATAGGCAGCATTTCAAGCCACCAGGGCGGGCTTGACTTTTTCTCCACATCATAAGCTTGAAGCTTGCCTTCATCAAAAGCCTTATCCAGAAGCTCCATGAAAGATTCATGTGAAAGAAAGCTTATAGTATACCGGAAATCCGGCGAGAAATTACCCGATGGAGCAGCCAGAATGACGTCGGCTTCAAGAGTTTTTACCGTTACACTCTTAACGTTGCCGGCATTCAGTTCTCTGCGGAATTCGGAATATTTCATACCAGCAGGATTGCTGACACTATTAAACATCATAAGAATCAGGGCCATGATCACTAAAATAATTGCGTAAAAGCTAAAGCCCCTAACCTTTTTCAAATAATCCAACCTCCTATTGCACCTGTATATATACTCATATAGGTACACTTATGCCATATTAGACTCATATAATGGTAACATACCATATTTAAAAAAACAACAAAAATAAACTTCGGATCATAATTCCTCTAACACACATACATCAGGCAGGTTGCGGTATTTTTCAGCATAGTCCAAACCATATCCGATAACAAACTTATCGGGGATCACGATCCCCTGATAATCAATCTCCAGAGGAACCTTCCTTCTGGACGGCTTATCCAATATTGTACATATCTTAACGCTTGCACAGTGTTTAGCCATGAACAAATCCTTCAGATATGTAAGGGTCAAGCCTGTATCAATTAAATCTTCAACAATCAATACATGTTTTCCGGTAATATCATAATCAATATCTTTCAGAATCCTTACAACGCCTGAGGAAACAGTTGAATTACCATAGCTGCTTACCGAAATGAAATCAACACTTACATCGATATCCAAGGCTCTGCAAAGGTCGGATAAAAACATGAATCCGCCTTTTAATACACCAACCAGCAGTAAATCTTTCCCTTCGTAATCTTTGGATATCCTTTTAGCCAGTTCCTCGGTCTTCTTTTGGATCTCCTCTCTTGGAATCAAAACTTTAATCTTCGGCATATTTTTGTTCTCCTCCACCTTCAAAGTTGCGCCACGAAAGCATCCATATGTTTTTGGTGTCCTCTCGTGCCCGAAATTCTTCTGATGTTCTCATCCCAATTATCCAGGCAACTCTGCTGCCCAAAGCTACCAGCGGGATCTTATCCCGCTCTTCTACAGGAATTTTCTTATCAATAAAGTAATCTTTAAGCTTTTTTCCCCCGACAGTAAAACCTTTTGCACCGGCTGCTTTGGAATATGGTCTTATTCTGTCTCCCGCCCTGCGGCTGCGGATTTCAGATTCGTTACCCAGCCTGTCAAAATCAAAAAACTGAACGGGTGAGCTTTCTTTATTATTTCCATTATAACCTTTTTCCAAAAATTCTTCCTTGCTTAGTACACAACTGTCCAGAGCGCCGTTTGCCTCATGCACGATCGTCCGGCCTTCTCTTTTTATAGGGTATGAAAAAAGCCTACTAATGTTTTTACCCCGTTTTTTAAAAATCAATCTGTCATAGGAAATACTTGCGGTAAAACCTTTGGGTAAGTGTACTTCTTTCCCCGTACGGTTATTACGGAATAAGGCTATTATCTGGTCTATATGCACAGCCTCCAGATTTTTTCGACTGTTGCTTAGTCTTTCCCATGCAATTCTGATTATCCTTTTTAGTATAGCATTTGATAAGCTTCTTAAACCTTCTGCTGACAGTACAATTTCTTCCGAATCCGACATTATAACATTGCTATACAAGCGCCTTGCGGTATCTTCAAGAAACTCACGATCCTCCGAGGCTAATTTTGAAAGCCTTACCAGTTGATTTACCGGGTTGACATCAAACAATTCTTCAATTCTGGGGAACAATTCATTTCTTATGCGGTTTCGGGTATATTCTACCCCTTTATTACTGCTGTCAGTACAAAAAGAAATATCATTTTCACTTAAATATTTTTCAATTTCGTCTCTGGATACATTCAGCAGCGGGCGGATTATTCTGTCTCTTTTAGCAGGAATCCCGCAAATCCCGTCAATGCCCGATCCTCGCAAAATGTTCATCATAACGGTCTCTGCCTGATCCTCCCTGTTATGGGCAACGGCGATCAAATCACCGCCTGTCTTTTTAAGGACATTTTCCATGATCCTGTATCTGGCTTTTCTGCCCGCTTCTTCTTCAGAGATTCCAAGCTTTTCACTAAGTTTTTTTATGTTTACGAAATACACCTTAACGGGAATTGACCATTCCTGGCAAAGCTTAACTACAAATTCCTGATCCCTGTCTGCCTCTTTTCCCCGGAGGCCATGGTTTACATGGACAGCCAGCAGTTTTATATCGAGCTCATTTTTTAGTTCCAGCAAAACCTTTAAAAGACAAACTGAATCTGCCCCTCCTGATACGCCAACAATAAGCTTGGCACCAGGCTTAAGCAGATTCTCTTTCTCTATATATTTTTTTACTTTCTCCAATAAATTTATCTGCGCCATACTGTTTATGCAGCCCTTAAAACCTTTGATCCTCGTACATACGGTTGCCGAATTTGGTGTATTCGGGCAGCCATGCCAGTTCTATTGTGCCGGTAGAACCGTTCCTGTGCTTTGCGATTATGACTTCAACAATATTTCTTTTTTCACTCTCTTCATTATAATAGTCATCACGATATAAAAACATAACCATGTCGGCATCCTGCTCTATCGCTCCCGATTCACGCATGTCACTCAATATGGGGCGATGGTCCGCCCTCTGCTCAGGCGCGCGGCTCAATTGAGAAAGGGCAATAATAGGCACATTGAGCTCTTTGGCCATAATCTTGAGAGAACGTGAAATCTCAGAAATTTCCTGCTGCCTGTTATCGCTTTTCTTCCTGCTCTCCATAAGCTGCAGATAGTCGATGATCACAAGACCCAGGCCCTTTTCAAGTTTGAGCTTTCTCAATTTTGACATCATTTCCATAGTATTGGTGCTGGCGTTATCGTCTATGTAAATGGGCGATCTGGATAAAGGCCCCAATGAGTACCCGATTTTCTTCCAGTCCTCCGAATCCAGCTTACCCGTTCTCATCTTTTCAAGCTCAACCATTGACTCCAGAGCCAGAATTCTGTTCACTAACTGAGTTCTGGACATTTCAAGGCTGAATATGGCGACGGGAAACCCACGAAGAGCGGCATTCACAGCGATATTAAGTACGAATGAGGTTTTCCCCATGGCTGGACGGGCGGCAACCAGAATAAGGTCAGAATTCTGAAAGCCTGAAGTTTTCCTGTCCAAATCTATAAATCCGCTGGGTACGCCTGTTAAATCGCCCTTGTTCATACAGAGCTCTTCCAGCTTGGTAAATGTTTTATCCAGCAAAGAGTTTATGGCCTCAAGTCCGGTGCGGTTCAAGCCCTGGGCAATGTCAAATATGCTCTTTTCAGCCAGGCTCAGTACTTCCGTACCCTCCATTGTCCCCTGATAACCCAGATCCACGATTTTGCTTGATTCAGTGATAAGATTGCGCAGCAATGCTTTATCTTCAATGATCGATACATAATTGTCCACATTGGCTGTTGTCAGCACCGAATTGGACAGATGGGCGATATAGTCCACATCGCCGACCTTCTCTAATGTGCCGCGTTTTGCAAGGGCATCTGATACCGTCACTATATCAACAGGCTGGCTCTCCTCGTAAAGAGCCATTATTGCCTCGTATATTTCTTTGTGTTTTTCCAGATAGAAAGCGTCGGCCCGAAGCCTTCCGCTCACTTCCGAAAGAGCGTTCCTGTCTATTAAAAGCGCTCCTAAAATGGATTGCTCGGCCTCCACGTGATGGGGAGGGATCCTTGATAACTCGTCCATGTTAACCCCCGGGTAAATATAGTACAGCGTGCTGTACTAGGCACCTTGGCTGTCCTCAACCTTAACCTTGATTTTGGTTGATACTCCGGCATAAAGCTTGACTTCAACCTCGGTTTCTCCCAAGGATTTGATCGCCTCGGGAAGAATCAGCATTTTCTTGTCTATATTTATTTTATGCTGTGCCTTTAACTGGTCAGCTATATCTTTGCCAGTTATTGAACCGAACAGTTTTCCGTTCGCGCCTGCCTTGGATTTTACTATTACTTCAAGGCCGGACATTCTTTCAGCCAGAGCCACGGCGTCGGAAAGTTCATTTTCTTTTTTGTGTTTTAAAGCTTCATTCTTTGCCCTTGCTTCGTTGAGAGCTGCAGCGGTGGCCTCAGCTGCGAGACCTTTCGGAATCAGAAAATTCCTGGCATAGCCGTCACTCACATCAACTATGCTGTCCTTTTTACCAAGATTTTTGATGTCCTGCTTTAATATAACTTTCATTCGTGCAACCTCCATATATTTATTTAGGTAAAATGTCGGCTGCCCGTTAAATGCTTACGACGCGTCACCCGTCTGGTGTAAATTGCTTCGGATACGGGACAATGCTGACAAATCACCGAAGTATTTTTCTGTTTCATGCTCCTGCAAAAGGCCAAGACGTATCTTGGCTGAAATCTGCCTCTCCAAAGTCGGGTAATCAATGCCCAGTCTTCTTGAAAGCAGGTAACTTATTATTATGGCATCAGACAAAGTATCCAGCGCCACATCCCTTATATTCTCACAGGTTTCCGACGCCATCTCGTTGTAGAGATGGGAAACCGACAGCAAAAGGTCGCTTTTGAGACTTTCAATAATTCTTATGTTTTTAGTGATATCCATTCCTCTGGTATTCATTTTACCACTTCCACCCCTGTTTGTCAGAACATTTATGGCTGTGAATAAATTATAGCATCTTGAGGGGCAGATAATCCAATTTCCCGATATTGGTGATAGGCTCAATACCGGGTTATTGAAATACAGCCTATAGATTTGCTCTATAGGCTGTTAGCTGTTTAATCAGTTGTGTATGGCAGCAATGCAATGTGCCTGGCTCTTTTGATCGCCGTTGTCAGTTGGCGCTGATGCTTTGCGCAACAGCCTGAAATTCTTCTGGGAAGAATTTTCCCTTTCTCTGACAGAAACTTTCTGATTTTCATAAGATCCTTATAATCAATATCTGTAACTTTATCGACACAGAATTGGCATATTTTACGTTTAGCCCTTCTCATGCCGCCACGGCCGCCGGTTCTACCTTCTCCGCCGCTTCCCCTTCTCGGGCCTTTATCTTTTTTCACTTCAGACATTTCAAAGAATGCCTCCTTCCAAGACTTGTTACTTTTTAGGGCATACACGCTTTTTTATATATATCTGTCTGTCCGTCATGCTATTTATAGCCCAATTAATATATCACAAACCAGTTAAGTATGTCAATCAAAAGCGCTAATTTGGGCATACAGTCTATCCGGCAGGAAAGCCGCAATTTTCAACAAAAGAATAATATAGCAGGTAAAAGCCGGATTATAGTTTTTTGAGCAAATCAAAGATCATATCCTCTGGCAGGGGCTTGCTGAAGAAATATCCCTGAATGCGTTCACAACGCTTTTTAACCAGATAATTATACTGCTCCTCGGTTTCAACGCCTTCGGCCACAATACTTAAACCCAGTCTCTGTCCAATATCCACTATTGAACCTATGAGCGAGTCTTTTTCCCCCATTATACCGATATTATCAATAAAACTCTTGTCGATCTTCAATGTGTTTATGGGAATCTTAGTCAGATAATTTAAAGAAGAATATCCGGTTCCAAAATCGTCCAGGGCAATACTGACACCCATTTCCCTTATTCTGTTGATATTGTTTATCACCGAATCTATTGACTCCATCATAACAGTCTCTGTTATTTCAAGCTCCAGAAATTCGGGAGCTAAATCATGCTTCTTCAAAAGCTCTGCAACTTTATCCGAAAAATTATCCTGTATGAGCTGTATGGCAGAAATATTAACCGATATGATCATATTGGGATGTCCCTGCCTGTGGATATTCTTGATAAATTTAATAGCTTCCTCCAGTATCCAGTCTCCCAATGGAATTATAAGGCCGGATTCCTCGGCAACAGGAATAAATTTGCCGGGTGATACTATCCCCATGGATTTGTTTATCCATCTGACCAGCGCCTCGAAACCAATGATTTCCTTGTTTTTGGTCAGATATTGCGGCTGGTAATACAATGTAAATTCCTTGTTCTCCAATGCCATTTTCAAGCTGTTCCCAAGATTAAGCCTTTCAACAATGGAATCGTTCATAGCCTTATTATAGATCTCATATTTACTTCGTTTTTCTGTCGCTTTATGCTTGGCCGTATCGGCATTTTTTAGCAAGTCTTCAAAATTGTCGGCATGTTTATGATAAATTGCTACACCCACATTTAACGAGACATTGATAATATAATTATCGATCCGGATCAAGCCTTCTATGTAATCAATGATGGATTCTATCATTTCAGTGAGAAAGACTTCGCTGCTATAGTTCCAGATCAGAAGCGCAAAGTCGTCTCCAACTATTCTTGACAGATACATACTTTCAGAAGTTTTCTCGTTTAAGCGTTTTGAAACCTCAAGTAAAAGCTTGTCCCCAGCTTCATGGCCATATGAGTCGTTTATCAGCTTAAAATTGTCTATATCAATAATGGCCAGCGCTAAGTCAAAGGGACGATCCTTCAAAGTAGTGCTGAAATATTCATTGAGCTGGCTGCGGTTGGGCAGCCCTGTAAGGCTGTCATAATATGCAAGCCTGTGTACTATTTCCTCGGATTCCTTCCTGGCTGTCACGTCAGTATGGGCACCTGCCATTTTTATAGGGTTCCCGCTGTTATCGAACAACGCCTTGCCTACGGCATAGACCCACTTGATCTTTCCACTGGGCGTTTGTATGCGGTATTCACACTCATAATAAGGAGTTTTATGTTCCAGATGGTGCGAAACAGCCTTTTGGGCAATTATCTTATCCTCTTCAACGATAGCGTTTAATCTGTACTCCTTCTCTCTGCCATCTATTTCTTTCTTGTCGATTTCAAATATCTCATACCACTTATCTGAATAAAAATACGAATCTGTTTCGGCATCCCAATCCCAAATACCGATGTTTGAAGCCTCAACTACAAGGTTATGCCTTTCATCCTTCTCCTGAAGCATGATTTTCTGTTGTAACAGCTCATCCAACTGATCCTTCAGTTCCTCCTCGGAGGCAGCCAATTCCTCATATACGGCAGACAATTCATCATGCTTCTCAATTAGTTTAATCTCAGATAAAACCCTGTCTGTAATACAAATCCCCATAAGCTCATAAACAGGATTAAAACTTTCCTTGCCATATATATTAAGGTTGAACAGCATATACTCTGTTTGACCGGTACTGGTTCTCAGACTCAGTTCAAAATTCTCATTGCTGATCCCGTTGATGTTGTCCGATAATGCTTTATTAAGCTTTATTTGTTCTTTTGAAGTAAGGAAGTCATATATCCGAAGAGTTTTTACAACCTGGTCATGCGTATATCCCAGTTTTTCTTCGGCGTTTTTATTAAAATCCAGAATAGTCCCGTCGTCGAAAAATGAAATTATAATAATATTTGCCGTTTCAACAGCTTTCTTTAGAGACTGCTCTTCCTTTTTGAATCTCCTGTTCATAGAGACAAAATAGAAATTGATTATGATTATGACCAAACCAAAGGCAAATACGAGTAAAGATACTAAAGCCAGCATGGAATTTGCATTTATTAAGGCATCATTCACCGGAACTGTAGCAGCAAAGCTCCAGGGTATGTTATCAATTTTCGAAAATCCCATCATTTTTTTCTGACCGTTGAAAAAGTAAGGGCCTGCATTGGTTTCGCCTTTTATCATTCTTCTTTCAAGATCGGCAAGCTGCTTTAAACTGGGATCGTTGACAGCGTCATCTATTGTGTTCATTTTTTCCCTTACTATATCTCTGTTTTTATGGGCGATCGTAACACCATTTTCATCGATAATATAGCCATAACCCTCGTTACTGAAGGAAATGTCCTCAATCAATGAACAAAAAACCTCGGGAGAGTTCAGTGAACATATAGCTCCATTGATCGTATTGCCGTTATATACCGGAACGGCAAACACAATAGTTGAAAAGCCTTCATATATAGGAAAGTCATCTGAAACAGTTACAGTTTTTTCACCGCTGATAGTCTCGATAAAAAATTCTTCAGCTTTGATATCAAATTCATGACCGGATACCCCATAAAGCTTACCATCTAATGTCACATATGCGAGTTCATTTACAGAAGTCTTGTCAATATCTTTTAAAAACGCTATTTTATCACTTATCGTGTAGCTTTCATTTTTGATTATATCTATGCGTGAAATGACTGCAAGCTTATCAAAGTTCCAATCGATGTTGTGTTCTATACTTTTGGAACCCTGCTTGGCAATCTCCACCAATGAACGCTTAATCATCTCGTTAAGGTAATTGTTTGAGTATATAATAGCGGCAGCTCCGAAAAATAATGAAATGATTACAGCAATTCCGATACGTCTGATGTTTTTAAAATGCTTCCTGATTTTCATGCCGTCCTCCGGAAAAGGTCGAGTATTATGCGATCGGTCTTAATGACGACCCGTGATTATAGAATTGTTTTGAGAAAATAATCCCCCACTCACCACCTAAAAATAAGAGAAACCTTTATTCCCGTTATAATTACCCAGAAATGCTTTGTTGAAACATCAACAGGCTATACCGGACATGAAAAACAATAAAGGGTATAAAGTTATCAAACTTTATACCCAATACATCAAATTAGAATTGTCATTAAATAATCCTTTTTTCTCAGGAGTTATCTGTTTTCTCCTCGTCAGATTTAACCGCAGCGGATTTATCCGCCTTTCTTCTTGCCTTGCGTTTTCTTGATTTGTATGATATGACCAGGATCAATATTACAAGAACAACAAGAATAATGGATATCCATGAACCTGCCAGCCAAACGAGAAAATCTTCAAAGCCAGCCTTAAATTCTTCCAATGAATTTTTAAAGGATCCTGAAATTCTTTCTCCGAGGGTTTTAGGTTCGGGCTTGGTTTTGGTATCATCATCGACTTCCTGAATAAAAATTGTGATCCTGCTGAAAGCAACCAAACGGTCATAATTTTTTATAGTATTTTCAAGGCTTTCAATTTCGTAACGAACCTCAGATATCCTTTTTTCAAGAGTTATGACATCCTCAAGCTTCTCTGCTTTTGACAGAATGTCGAGTAGGGTCTCCTCCTGCACCTTAAGTGTTTTTATTCGGGTTTGGGTATCGTAATATGTATCGGTTATGTCAGTGCCTTTGGAGTTTAGTTCCAGTACGTTTCCGATGGTCCCCATGTTCTTCATCACTAAATCGAAGCTTTCGGCGGGAATTCGTATGACATAATTGGCTGTCCTCAGGGAATATGAATACTTGCTCTTTCCTCTTACATTTCTGACCTCTGCAAAACCGCCAAAATCATTGACAAGCTGATCAAGTGCCGCAATGGAATCATCAAAATGCAGTGTTTCGATCGATACATTGCCGTCCATTATCATTTTTCTCTGGTTCATTATGTTGCCCGACAATGAGGTAGTTTGAATGGTACTGCCATCATTGCTTCCAAAACCAGCTTCTCCGGAAGAACTGTCCACATCCGCCGGGTATGGCATGGGTGCCTCTTGCGGAGCCACATCGTAGCTTGCCTTACTGCCTGCAGCATATTGCGGAGCGGAATTCTCTGTTGCATATTTTTTGCCCGATCCGCAGGATGTAAATATAAATGCGAAAATCAATACTATGATCAGACCGGTAAATATCTTCCTGGAACGGCCGGGCTTGGTGCTTTTTTTATTCATATAGAACACCTCACTTTTCTTCTATAATATATGACTCCTTACCAGGAAAAAAGTTCATTTTATACTGATGAAAAAACTCTTGCCATGCAGAATATGTTTTCAGGTGCATGCAGCGCACGCCAGTAGCGGGCGACCAATGGTCGCCCACTCAAGCATGGATCAACTTTTTTAGTGGTCCATTTAATTAAGACAGCTTTCGATAAAGGCGGCAAACTCTTCATTTATTTCATGTCTTGAAATGAACCCGATATTTCTGTAATATATCGTTTCAAGGTACACACCGCTGTGATTGTATATACGTATTGTAACCGGGTCTGCCAGCGGATTTCCTGCAGGGCCCCAGGCGGGCGCTGTTCCTCCCGTCATTGTGCCGGTATCGCCCATGTCCATCATACCATCTGAATTATCTTTTGATACCGATCCTGCGTTACCCTCGGCAGGGGTTCGACTGTTATCTGTCAAAGGCAGATCCTCGGCATAACCTGTATGGTCCGGTGCCGAAACGGCTGAGTCAGGAGCCACCGGATGAACTATATTCTGGTCCGGTGCATCGGCCGGAACAGGGCTTACCTGGTTGGGTACATCAATCTCAACTCCGCCTTTTACACCACCGTCCGGATTAAAGTTGAACAGGCGATCAAAATATTTATCGCTGGAGTTTTTAAGTATCGAATAATAATTATAGAACTTTTCAATCTCGTCCTGCCCGGTCAGTTCCCCACGGACATCCAGTTTCCCTTCTATCTTGCTTTGCTCCGAATGGACAATGAACTGAACCTTTGCTATGTCTTCGGCCTTGTTGATCCCATATATTTTAAGATACTCTATGGCATCCTCATCCTGATTATTGTTATAGCTTTCAAAGGTAAAAAAACTGAACCGCCATAATATATCACCTTTCTTCACCACAACCACAGCTTCTGACCCGGCAGGTTCATATTCATAAACCTCGCCTCCGATCAAGCTCGGATCTACACTGGTCGTTATGGTTGTGATCTTTTCCCCGATATCGCTTTCGTTTATATGCTGTGAAAAGCCGTATTCGGCCCTTAAATCGTCCGATAAAAGTATATAGTGCCTGCCGTCTATTTCAAATTGATTCAGCAAAGGCGCAATCATATCTTCCCTCGCACCGGTGCTGTTGTCTATCGCATACTCCGGCGAGGGTATTCTGTTTCTTCCTGTCATCATGTCGTAAGCCAGGACCCCGCCTGCTAATACAAGTACCAAACCTAATGCCGGTATAGCTTTTCTGAAACTAAATGCCATTTTTTTCTCCCTTCCGGAGTGACTTATAATATTATTGAGCATCCGCTTTTCAGCGGCTTTGTCCGGTTCTATTTTCTCAAAAGAAACCACAAGATCTTCCCTTTTCACTCCAAATCACCTTCCATTTCCATTTTCAAAAGTTTTCTGCCTTTACTAAGCCAGCTCCTTACGGTAGATTGGTTTTTATTTAACATCTTCGCAATTTCCACTGTGGAATACCCCTCATAGTAATATAGATAAATGGGGGTTTTATATTTTGAAGGAAGAGCCAATACTTTTTCTAAATTGCTGTCTGTTTTGAAGGTCTGTTCAACAGCAGCATCAGCCGCATGATCCATACCCACCGTTTTTGACCACCAGTGCCGGAAATGATCCTTGCACAGGTTTGTGGCAGTTCTGATCAGCCATGCCTTTTCATGTTCCTCATTTTGAAAAACCGTTTTATCCCGCATCAGCCTGAGGAATGTGTTTTGAACCATATCCTCGGTATCAGCCTGATTTTTCATATACATGAAGCATACACGATATACAGTCTTTACGTGGCGGTCATAAATTCGGACAAGCTCTTCATTCGTACGCAACAAAGAACCTTTCAATTGCTCTCCCCCTTCCATGAATAATACGATCCAGAAGTACAAAAAGTTGAGTGAATTTTAGTTTTTTTATGATTTATATTACCAATATAATAATACTTTATAATATTAGTCGGTAAGTTTATTACTAAACGTTAAAAAACCCCTGATTACTCTTAGCAACCAGGGGTCTTTATGGCGCGCCCAGCAGAGATCGAATCCACAACCTTCTGGTCCGTAGCCAGACGCTCTATCCAGTTGAGCTATGGGCGCATAAATCGCATCCGCAAATAAGATGCATATGATATGATAATACA
>JAAYNO010000087.1 GCA_012520855.1 Clostridiaceae bacterium
CCATCTGCTTTTCAACTTCTTTTAATTCTTCTTTAATATTTGCAATATTCTTTGCAACCTCTTCCATATCCACCGGCTCTTCTTCTTCAAAGGTATCCACATACCTGGGGATGTTCAGGTTATAGTCATTTTCCTTTATTTCATCGTATGAAGCCACATAAGCATATTTATCCACCGTTTCATAGTTTTCATAGGTTCTAACTATCTTTTGGATATCCTGTTCCCTAAGTTTGTTTTGATTTTTGTCCTTTTCATAGTTCTCTTCTCCTGAAGCATCTATGAATAATACATCCCTTCTGCTTCTATTCTTCTTAAATACCATAATGCATGCCGGAATGCCTGTACCATAAAACAGAGCCTCCGGGAGGCCTATTACAGCATCAAGTAAGTTCAAATCTATTATCTGCTTTCTGATTCTCCCTTCACCGGCTCCTCTGAACAATACGCCGTGAGGAAGTATTACCGCCATTCTTCCGTCTTCAGCCAAGGAATATAACATATGCTGTACAAAGGCATAATCCCCTTTGGAGGCCGGAGGTACTCCCCATTCAAATCTTCCATAAGGATCCAGGCTGGCCTCCATTTTGAATTTTTCATCGTTGTCTCCGGCAAACCCCATAGCCCACTTGTCCAATGAAAAGGGAGGATTAGCTACTATTACCTGGAACTTCATCAAATTACCGTTCTCTATATGTAAGGGATTGGATAAAGTATCCCCCCACTCAATTTTGGCATCGTCTATGCCATGCAAAAACATATTCATCATACATAGGGAATGGGTTTGTCCGTTTCTCTCCTGTCCATATATTGCCACTTTCCTACCAGGAGCTTGATTTGCTACTCTGATAAGCAGTGAGCCGGAGCCGCAGGTCGGGTCGTAGATTCTATCGTTTTCTTTTGGCTTCACCAGCCTCGCAAGAAGTTCAGATACCATTGACGGTGTGAAAAATTCCCCGCCTTTTTTTCCTGCATCTGAGGCAAACCTTTCAATCATGAACTGATAGGAATTTCCAATAATATCTTCACCATTAATTTGAGAAGGCCTTAAGTCCAGTTTAGCAAAATCCTCAAGCAAAGTTCTGAGCATTGCATTTCTGTCTCTTGTCTGACCTAATACAGCTTCACTGTTAAAATCTATATTCCTGAATACATTTCTCAATTTGCCCGGGTTATCTTCTTCCAGCTTTTCCAATGCCTTGTTGATTTCTGCTCCTACCTCCGGCGCATTTCTTTTGCTGTAAAGATAATCAAAAGTAGCCTTTTCACTGACAATGAATCTTTCCCTTGACATAGCCCTTTGGATTCTTATTTCATTTCCATTATATCTTTTTGTATACTCTTCCAGCCTTTCTTTATATGTATCACTTAAATACTTGATAAAGAGCATTACAAGGATATAATCCTTATAAATGCTTGAGTCAATTTTACCCCTGAAAGTATCCGCTGCTTCCCATAATACCTGATTAATCTGCGTTTGTGTTGTATTTTTTCCCATGATGCTTAATCCTCTCCATTCATGTTGATTAATTTATCCGTTATGCCCTTATAAAGCATTTCTTTTTCTCTGATTAACCTTTTTAACAGGCTTTTTTCCTTTAAGTATAGATCCCGGATTCTTGCAATTCTTTTTTGGTCTTCGACCGGAATTTCTTTTATGTTTATTGAAGAGAGAATGGTATTATTTGTGCTCGATATGCTTGTACCCGTTTGCTTTTTGATAAGTTCTCTCTTTACTTTATCAGAATTCAGATACCATGTGATATACTCCGGAATGTAATCCGGCGTTTGAAGCCTTATTATAGAAAAATACGAAGGAACCAGCAAGCCGGCTGTTTTTTCATCAATGCATATCGTTGTAAACGGAGTGCTTAATTTTATAAGAATATCACCGTCTTTCGTAAAATACTCTTTACTTAATGCATCATTGCTTTCAAAGGTTTCAAAGGGCCCTTTATTAAATTCCCCGTCATCTTCTATGTTTTTTAAAGTTATTAATTTATATATCTTTTGTATTTCATATTCTATAGTTGCCTTTTTTCTCGTCAGAATCAGGCCGGTTCTGATAACGGCAATTTCACCCAGCTTCATCTTACACCTCATTGTGTTAAATTTCAAATGTTTCGTTGCATTCTATTTTGTTAAATATAATATATAACATGCATTAGTGTAAGTCAATATCATTTTTAAAATAAAAAAGCATAGTTCCAAGGCAATCATTTGCCTCTTCCCTATGTTTCTTTAATATTTTATTTACTTCATATAAAGCATTTGTAAAATAAATGAATTCCGCTGGATTTGGATATAAGTAATATACACTTATAATCTATTTCCCGCGCCGTCTGTGGCATGACCTGTTCTTTTTCTCACAAATTGTTCTTTTTGAACCACAGGAAGGACATATATATCTGTCCTTATCGTAATTCGTACTATATTCTTCTCCGCAGTCCAAACACTTAAACTTACATGAGCCTAAAGTATAATTGCCCCCTCTTATGTGTATTGCATTGCCCTGGGTCAGTGCCAGGGCAACCTTATTTCTTGCGCTGTCTATGATATTTTGAAAAGTCTGCCTTGA
>JAAYNO010000088.1 GCA_012520855.1 Clostridiaceae bacterium
AAACGAGGACTTAAATTAAACGCTAACAATAATAGCAATTTAGCTTACGCAGCTTAATTTAAGCTGCCGTCCTGCCTGGGAGCACCACGGCCCGGGATAGGGCGTCGGAAGTGGTGAACGTGACACGACAAAGCTTTGAGTCGTGCATGACAAATGAAGCTACTGAAGCTGTAAGCCTGTTCATGGGCGTGCAGCGGAGGGAATGACAAAACATGAACTGCACCCGGAGATGCTCTTGTGAATACGGTTTCGGACGCGGGTTCGAGTCCCGCCGCCTCCACCAAAATTTGGAAATTATAGATGTCATGCGATTTTTACCGCATGACATTTTCTTTTTTTATGGCAAGAGGACATAGTTCTTGGCATCTTGCCATTCCTTTATCGCATTAAAATGTAAATGTTTGAGGATATTACATCTCCTAATTGAACCTTGACAAAATTGCCTGTTCCAGCTGAATAAGGGCTTTTTCCAAAACAGATCGTGGACATGCGATATTGATGCGCTGGAACCCCTCGCCACCTATACCGAACATTGTTCCTGAATCGAGCCAAAGCCCTGCTTCGTTTAAGATAAAGTCTTCAAGCTTTTTATCATCAAGCCCAAGTGCGCTGAAATCCAGCCATACAAGGTAAGTACCCTCAGGTTCGATGAGCTTGATCTGTGGAAGCTTTTGTTTTAAAAAGCTTCTTAAAAGATCCAGATTGCCTGAAAGATACTTGTTAAGCTCTATCAGCCAATTGCTTCCGCCTTCGTAGGCTGCGCGGCAGGCCGTGATGCCCATAATATTCGAAAGGCTGTGACCGCTTTTTTCGAGCTCCTTTTTGAACTTTCGCCTGATATCCCTGTTTGCAATAAAGATATTGGAAATATGAAGGCCAGCCAGATTGAATGTCTTAGTCGGTGATGTACAGGTCACTGTAATGTCTGAAAACTCAGGCTTGACATCGGCAAAAACAAGATGCCTGTGCCCAGGGTATGTAAAGTCAGCATGAATTTCATCGGATACAACGGTCACATCATGCTTCAGGCATATTTCACCAAGTCTTAAGAGTTCCTCTAAAGTCCACACCCTGCCCACCGGATTATGAGGGCTGCATAAAATAAAAAGCTTTGCATTGCTTTTGATTATTTTATCTTCAAAGTCAGAAAAATCAATGGAATACTTTCCTTGCGAGTAAACAAGCTGGTTGGTGACAAGCTTTCTTTTGTTTTCCAGAATCATTTCGAAGAAAGGGGAGTAGACCGGCTGCTGGACAAGAATCGCATCACCTTCATCAGTCAGTGCGCGGATAGCGGTGCAGATTGCGAAGACGACGCCCGGAGTTTTTACCAGCCATTCAGGCCTTATGCTCCAGTTAAATCGACTTGAAAACCAATTGCGCAGTGTTTCATAATAGTCATTTCTGGTTTCTGAATAGCCGAATATTCCATGCCGGCATTTCTCTAACAAAGCATCAATTACACAGGAAGGCGTTCTGAAATCCATGTCCGCCACCCAGAGAGGCAGAACACCTTCGGGCTTACCCCATTTTTTTATAAAATCGTATTTTAGGGAATCGGTGTTTTGGCGATCTATTATTCTATCAAAATCCATGAATTGCCTCCCAAACTCTTGAAAAACATGTTATTATTCCAATATGCTTTTTACTGTGCTGTCAAATGTCTTTAGGCATACTATTAGTATGTAAATAATATGTTAAATCTTTCATGATGTCAATATCCTATTATTCATATATAAATTGTACGAATTAAATTATTCGGTCTATTGACAAAGCCGATTGTCGGGCATATAATTCATAGTAAACATATATGAATTATTCAATTTGCTATTAAG
>JAAYNO010000089.1 GCA_012520855.1 Clostridiaceae bacterium
CCCTTCGGTGGCCTTAAAAATACCATATTCCTGCCGTATTTACGATGAAAATTCCTGTCCAGCCCCACCACTTCTTCTTCAATCTCTTTATCATCCAAAAGAGGCAAGCTTTTGTGATTGATAGTATGGTTACCGATGGCGTGTCCTTCATCCAACATTCTTTGAATAAGAGCATCTTCTTTATCCAGGTATGGTCCTGTTATGAAAAATATGGCGTTGACTTTGTTTTCATAAAGTACATCCAGGATCTTTGAAGTGTAACCGTTCTCATATCCCTCATCAAAGGTAAGATATATAGTCTTTTTGCCTGTATCGGCCAAATATAATGAGTTGTATTTTGCCAAAATCTCAGGTGCTCCGGGGTCAGCCTTTGGCAGTTCTCCTTTCTCTCCCCTTTTCAGACCCCAGCTTTTAAGTCTCGAATAACTGTCGTTAATGCCCGATGCATAATACTTTTGCTCTGCCATGCCAATATACTCACCTTCAGACAAAGCTCCCGTAAGCTCCTCAGCGAATACATATTTCGCCATACCGGGCAATTCGGGAGCAACAAGCAAAAACAATGTAAATGCTGCCAATACTATTATTATAAAAAAGCTGAAATACTTGTATATTTTCTCCATCATAGCCTCCAGACTTAATAAAAAAGAGCCATTTCTATTTAATGACTCTTATCTCCTACAATCATTATATTATTCAAGGACATGCCAAAATTACTAAAGTACTTCAAGTGTACAGGGGGAGGGTTCTTCTGTGCACTTACTGGACCGGAGTAAGCTTGTCGATCCTTATAACTGTCCCGTCATCCCTGACCGCTGGTATTACAATAACTTCTTCCTTCTTGATGTTCACTTTAAACTCATAGTACTCGAATTTCTCTAAAACACCACCTAAGAGCTTTAATGATCTTTCCATATTATCGGCCTGGCCTATGGCTTTTATTGTATAGGGCGGTACCAATTGACTTCCGTTAATCATTATATAATCGCTGGCATTTCTGATCTCACTCATTGCTACTATTCGTTCATCATTCACTGAGATAGCCTGAACATCGGAGGCCTTAAGTTCATTTATTATTTCTTCGATGTGTCTGTCCTCAACATTTTTAAAACCTCCGGCCTCTATGCTTATTATAAGTCCGGGGCCTTTTACAGTCTCAAGCCCTGCCTTAATACGAGCAATCAATATCTCCTTTTCAAGAGTATCAATTTTATCTTTGACGCTGGTTTCTCCATCCTTGAAAGCATCGACTTCCCTTTGGAGTTCCTGGATACGCACCTTAAGATTTTCATTGTTTTTTTTCTCAATCAATAATTCATCTATGATTTCACTGACGTTTTTCTTTTCATATTGGGCTAAAACCTGATTAAACTTGACGCTTCTGAACTGCCAGGCCATAATAATACCCAAAATAAGACAAACAGCCGTGAGGGATATTGTCTTGAATATCTTCATTTTGAAACCACCTCCAAGCCTTTTAACGATTCTTCCAGAGAAGTATATATATTATACTTGTTCAATGTTATATCATCCTGCTTGACAACGTTTATCCGAATGTTTGCAAGGCGCATGAAAGCGACTTGGGCCATTGTCTCGATCGCCTCATAAAGTATGTCGGGATCCCCTATCGCTTTAATGACATAAGGGGGCGGATAACGGTTATTGTTCACTATAATTGTGGGTCCGGCGCATACCGGCTTTGTTGAGAACATTACTCTTTCGCCATTTATAGATATAGCCTGGGCACCATTTGCCTTTAATTCATCCAGAATATTATTGATATCATTATCGTGGATAATATAATCCTCTATATCAAGTTCTCCTTTGGCAGGCGCGTCTTCCATAGTTATTACAATTCCACTGCCTTTCACTGCAGTGAGACCTGCGCGAAAATTTTCGAAATCGCGCTCTTTTAAAAGGTTATTGATTCCCTGATTATTAAGGTTGTCACCAAGATTCTTCCACAGCTGCTCACGCTCGGCTTCAATACTTTCCAATTGTTCAATAAGTTTTTTGTTTTCTTTTCTTTCGGCCTCAAGCTCGGCAGCAAGCTTCTTAATAGATGTATGCTCGTTTGGCTCAGACAGAATAATGCCCCTGAATTGAAGATTTATAAGGATCCCTAATAGCAAAAATATTATAAACATCATGCCGCTATGGCCTTTGTTCATTTAAGCCTCCATCTAAATATCGCCTTTTCAACTTAAATCAAATAAACTCCTTAATCCTCACAAATTTTGATACCGAGGTGTCAATATAGCGATCTCCGACCTGTACCACAGGACGGGATAAATTCTGTTTGTTCATAAATACTACGATTCCTGTTTCACCTGTATTGAGCAAAACACTAGCACCGATATAATAGGTTGTGACATTATTCAAAAATGCATTCAGTACTATAGGATCTAGTATACCAAAACTTCCGTGCTGCATCAATTCAAAAACTTTAAAAGGAGTGTCCTTGCTTTTGTATGTTCTGTTCGCGGTCATGGCGTCAAAGATGTCGGCTACGGTGATAACCTTGGAATAAAGATTCAATTTGTCCTCGGTAAGACCAATGGGGTACCCACTGCCATCTTCTTTTTCATGATGGGTAAGAATTGCCTTGGCAACCTCGGGAGGTATATCATCCGAATTCTTGACTATATTATAACCGTATTCGGAATGCCGTTTCATTTCCTCAAATTCAGCATCTGTAAGTTTATCAGGCTTATTCAGGATCTCAAGCGGTATCCGGGTTTTCCCGATATCATGAAGAAGCCCTGCCTGAGTCAGATTCCTTACATGGTACTCATCCAGTCTCAACCATTTCCCAATGATCATGCAAAGCATGGAAACATTCAGGCTGTGATAGTATGTATATTCATCAATGCTTCTGACCTGTGTGATCGAATCAATTATATTCCTGTTACTCTCAGATTTTCTCAGGACTGAATCGACTATTTCATCGGTAGCCTGAATATCCAGTCTCCTACCCGATGAAATGCTTTGAAACACCTGCCTGGTTGAATTTGCATCCTGCTCATATTCAGCAGCGAAAAGCTGAGGCGAGTCGTAATCATACTTTATTTCCTTTTCCCGGGGATCTTCAACATGTACCGATATTTCTTCTATTCCAATATTCTTAAGCCGTTCAATGGTAATGCTATCCAAGGCCACACCATCCCAGAGCATGACATTTCCCAGTTTGTTAAAAACGACTTCCGCTGTTTTCATACCCGGATTTACCTTTTCAATGGGTAAAAGCATCTTTTTATTTTTCATGCTGAGTAAGCCTCCGGTCATAAAAGGTTATATAATTTGATAAATATTATACCTACTATAATAATATCGAAATTTATAGCCTTAAGCTTAAGTACTTATAAACCGCACATGCTTTTAAAGGTGTTTTCGTCAATAATTGTAATGCCAAGCTGGACCGCTTTATCAAGTTTACTTCCTGCCTCATCTCCGGCCAGGACATATGACGTCTTCTTAGATACGCTTCCCGAGACTTTCCCGCCCCTTTCTTCTATCAACCGTGTGGCATCGTTTCTGGAATAGGTAGGTAATGTTCCTGTCAGCACGAAGGTCAGTCCGTCAAACACCCCGCCTTTTTTCTTCTGCAGCGATGATTCCATATTGACACCTAAATCCTTTAACCGGGATATAGTGTGCCGTGTCTGCTCCTGGCTTAAAAAACTTACAAGGCTAAAAGCCATTTTTTCGCCGAATTCTTCAACCTTCTGCAATTCTTCAGCATCGGCTGACATAATGGCATCCATAGATTTGAAATGCTCAGCAACTAATTGGGCTGCCCGTTTTCCGATATATCTGGCACCTAACCCGAAAATCAGCCTGCTTAAATCATTTCCCTTTGATTTTTCTATTGATTCAAGAAGATTGTCCGTTGATTTTTCTCCCATACGCTCCAATTGAATAAGCTGCTCCCGCCTTTCATGCAATGTATATAAATCCGGAATAGCTTTTATAAACCCCTTATCCAACAACATTTCAATAAGTGCGGGGCCCAGTCCCTCAATATTCATTGCATCCCTGGATGCAAAATGCAATATGCTTCTGAATAATCTGGCAGGGCATTCTATCCCCGTACACCGTATTACTGCCTCCTGTTCCTCTCTTACAGCAGGAGCCCCGCAAACAGGGCAAACAGAGGGCATTTTGTATTGGGCAATATTTTCCGGACGGGCCGAAAAATCCACTCCCAGAATCTCGGGTATGATTTCACCGGCTTTTCTTATCCAAACCGTATCACCAATCCTGATATCCCTTTCTTTTATATAATCCTCATTGTGAAGCGTCGCCCTTGAAACCGTTGTGCCGGCAATTCTCACAGGCTCCAGCACCGCATTGGGTGTTAACGCGCCTGTACGTCCAACCTGAATGACAATATCTTTAAGAAGCGTCTTTTTTACCTCAGGCGGGTATTTGTATGCGATAGCCCATCTTGGAGCTTTACTGGTAGAGCCCAATATTTCCCTTTGCGCCAGGCTGTTTATTTTTATAACCGCTCCATCCGTTTCATAGGGCAGAGACCCTCTGATCTCACCTAAGGCATCAATTTCCGCAATGACCTCGTCTATGCTGCTGCACAGTTTGTAGTCAGGACTTATTTTAAAGCCCAGGACTTTTAAGAATTCCAATGAAGCGGTATGAGTCGGAGTAGCCAATCCATCTATCCTCTGAATGTTAAAAATAAAAATATCAAGTTTGCGGGAAGCTGTTACTGACGGTTCAAGCTGCCTTAATGAGCCAGCCGCCGCGTTTCTTGGGTTAGCAAAGATCTTCTGATCCATGGCTTCCTGTCTTTCATTCAATTCAAGAAAATCTTTTTTGGACATGAAGACCTCGCCCCTGACCTCCAGATATGGCAGATCAATACCAGCAGGAACAGAAAGCCTAAGGGGAATTGACTTAATTGTTCTCAGATTGGCAGTAACATCTTCTCCCTCAATTCCGTCTCCACGGGTCGAACCTCTTATAAACAGACCACTTTCATATTCGAGAGATACTGAAAGGCCGTCAATTTTCTTTTCTACAACATATTCTACATCAGTTTGCCCCAGGGTGTCTCTGACACGTTTATCAAAAGCATACAGCTCTTCCACCGAGAAGGCATCCTGGAGGCTCTCCATTTTAATCTCATGTATTACTTTTGTAAAGGCATTTGATGCCTGCCCTCCAACCCTGCGGGTAGGAGAATCCGGAGTTATCAGGTGCGGATTTTTTTCCTCCAGATCCAGAAGCTCGTGATAAAGCTTATCATATACATGATCTTCTATCTCAGGGTTATCTTCGATATAGTATTTACGGTTGTGATAATTGATAAGCTCCCGCAATTCTTCAATTCTTTTGCTGGCATCCATTAATGTGTCACTCTCCAATTTCCTTGAATACGTACATATCTCCCTCATGCTCAAAGACGCCAATTTCAGCCATAGCATCCTCGATCCCATTCACGATACCCCGTGCGGTATTCTCCCTGAATTCGTCGGACACTAAACGCTCATAATCTTCCTTGCCGGTTATATACGCAGTTTCGACCAAAACCGCGGGCATTGCTGTATTTCTGACTACAGCCAGCCGCATGTTGCCCACAAAAAAGCGGAATGGAATGCCGTTGGCCTCAGCAATGGCATCTTTCATGATTTCGGCAAAGCGCTGCTGAGTAAAACCTTCATACACCTCAGGTTTATCTTCAAAATAATATATTTCCATACCATTTACCGAACTCGATTTTTCATAAGCGTTCACATGTATACTTACAAAAAGGGAAGCATTCACCTCATTGGCAAGGCTCCATCGGGCAACCAGATCTTTTTCGCTATTATTCACCACAAGCTGTTCGTCGATCTCCCTGGTCAGCATGGAGTTTATCCCTTTCTCGTCAAGCATCCTTTTCACTCTTTTGCCGATGTCAAAAACGATGTCTTTTTCGGTAACACCTGTTTTCTCATTCCAGGTGCCCCCGTCAAGTCCCCCATGGCCGGGGTCTATCATTACCAGAAAAGGCTCCATGATTTTCCCCTCGGGGACCGGAAATGGAGTAGGTGTTGGTGTTGGTGTTGGTTCCGGAGCAGGTGTATAAGTCGGTGTTGGAGTTGTTGTTGCCGACGGGTTTACCACCGCATCGCTGTTATTTCCGTTGTTATTTCCATTAATAATCTTTGTGCTGATTACAAGAATAGCGATTGTGAAAAGTAAACCGATTAGTAAAATGGCTATAAATCGAGCCTTATTTTTAACCCTGAATCTTTGCCCTGGTCTTTGGTATTTCAGATGAGATAATTTCATTAGTTCATCACTCCGTATTCTTCTATCACAGTGTAAACACAAATCAAATGCAATCATAAATATAATACATCAATTTCAATTCAATTAACAGTGGAATATCAAGCAAAACAGTAACGAGACAGAGAATTGTCCCCTGTCTCGTTGTCTTTTTTATTGAAGGAACCTGTCTACATCGTCAGGTCCTATATTTTCATGCAGAGCCATATTTATACCGTTCGCCACAAGCTTGGAAAGATACTCCACAATATCGTCGGTATCCTTTGGGGTCACCACCAGATTCCCTGAATAGGGCTCTAAAAGTTCAATGATCATACGGTACTTCTCGTCCCTGTCGATTTCTGAAAGCATCTTATAAAATTCGCTGCCCTGTCCGGCATGTTGCATCATACTATCCATAATAAGGTCCAGAACATCACTTGCCATTGTGGCTGCATCCACGACTGTTGGTACACCAATAGCAATAACCGGCACTCCAAGGCTTTCACGGGTCAACGCCGCTCTTTTATTGCCGACACCTGAACCGGGTGCGATTCCTGTATTGGCTAGCTGGATCGAAGCATTGACCCTGTTCATGCTGCGGGAGGCCAAAGCGTCAACAGCGATCACCATACCTGGTTTAACATTGTCGACAATTCCCTTTATAATGTGGCCTGTCTCTATTCCCGTAATGCCGAGAACTCCAGGGGATATGGCACATACAGGCCTTTCGGTGTCATTTACTTCTTTGGGAAGGAATTCATAAATATGTCTTGTTACAAGAACATATTGGGCTACCTTTGGTCCAAGTGAATCTGCGGTTACATTCCAATTTCCAAGACCAACCACCAGGACAGTTTCCTTTTTGTCCAGGTGAATAAGTTTTTTTAATTCTCTTGCAAGCATTCTGCAGGACTTTTCGTAAAGATCCCTGCTTTTCTCACGGATCTTTGGAATATCCATGGTTATATAACTGCCGATAGGTTTTCCAACCTTTTGTTCAGCTTCGGGAGTATTGACATGAACTCTTGTTATTGAGACTTCCTGATCTCCGTCATTTTCTACACTGAAGCCTTCAGCCAGACCATCGGCGGCTGTTCTGGCATGAGTACCTGCTCCAACCACCCGGGATTCATCGGCCATATCGGTTCTGATAACGCGAGTTAATTTATCCATATTTAACCCTCCGATTTGTTAATAATCATCACTATTATTGACAAAACCGGAGGTTTCATTCAGAGTCAATGGAGGATTCATCATTGTGTCGCATTAATCAAATAACACGACATAACTAAATATGAGTATCGGGTCCTGTACCCGATACTCATTTCAGTTGTGATTTAATGTTTTTAGCGAGTTTATATCCAATGCCATCAACTCTGGCAATTTCTTCGACATCGGCCTCCTTAAGCTTTTTAACCGAGCCGAATGCCTTCAGCAGGCTTTTTTTACGAGCAGGACCAATTCCTTTGATTTTATCAAGTTCGGATTTTACCATCCTCTTCTTTCTTAAGCTTTTGTTATATTGAAGGGCATATCGGTGAGCTTCATTTTGGACTGCAGCTATAAACCTCAATATATCACTATCCCTCGAAAGTTGAATACCTGTTGTACCGTTTACCAGGCGATGTGAGCGGTGCCTGTCATCTTTAGCCATGCCCCACACCGGGACATCCAGTCCCAAATCACCCAAAACTTCTTTTGCCGCGTTTACGTGCTGTGCACCGCCATCTACCAGGATCAGATCCGGCAGTTTGCCGAATACATCATCCTTTGCTCCCGAAAGATATCGGTTAAAACGGCGGAGCAAGGTTTCCTGCATGCTGCCGTAATCATTCTGTTCGGTTATTGCCTTCATCTTAAAGCGGCGGTAGCTTCGGTGATCTGCCTGACCTTCACGGAAAACAACCATAGACGAGACAATTTCAGTGCTTCCGGTATTTGAAACATCATAGGCTTCTATAGTCATTGGTGCTTTTTCTAACATTAAAGTCTCTTGAAGCTTTTTGAGTGTTTCAATAGACTTGATCTGAGATGCCAGCACATTTCTTTTATATAATTCCAGCTCCTCTTTGGCATTCTGCTCTGCCATATCGATAAGCTCTGCTTTTTTTCCTCTTTTAGGCACTAATACAGTAACCTTACTTCCGCGCTTTTTTGAAAGCAGCTTAGAAAGTGCTTCCATTGATTCGGGTTCGATCTGCAGAGCAATTTCCTTTGGAATTTTCGGATTTGCTTCATAGTACTGGATTATAAAAGATTCGATTGCCTCACCGGGAGCTGCCGCGCCCATTCCCTCAAGCACATAAGAGCGTTTTCCAATAAGGCGTCCTCCCCTCACAGCAAGTATACTTGCGGCATAATGCCAATTGTCCGAATATAGGGCTATAACATCGCGTTCATCCATTTTAGTAGAATAAACCGATTGCTTTTTATACAGCTCATTTATACTCTTGATCCTGTCCCGCACCGCAGCCGCCTTCTCAAATTTTAGCTGATCAGACAGCATCTTCATCTCGCTTTCAAGCTTTTTAACAACATCCTCATGCCGTCCGTCAAGAAAGGCTGCTGCATTTTTTACGAGCTCCCCATAGTCCTCTTTACTGATATATCCGGCACAGGGGGCGGAACATAGCCCAATATGATAATATAAACAGGGTTTTTGCTTTTTATCCGGTGATATGGTTCTTTTACACGTCCTTATGGGAAATAAACGCCTCAGCACCTCTATAGAATCTTTGACAGCACTCATCTTAACAAAGGTTCCAAAGTACTTAGCCCCATCTTTTTCCACTCTTCTGGTTATTTCTACCCTCGGGAAATCCTCCTGGACCGTTAAACGAATATGCGGATATGTTTTGTCATCCTTTAATAGAACATTATACTTTGGCTTGTAACGCTTGATCAGTGTATTTTCAAGGATCAGAGCCTCTTCCTCGGTATGGGTGACAATATACTCCAGCGATTTGACACTAGATACCAGCATCGCGGTTTTTGGATCCCTGTCCTCCTTGTGCTGGAAATATGATTTGACACGATTTTTAAGCACCTTAGCCTTACCGACGTAAATGACCGTTTTATCTATATCCCGCATAATATAAACACCCGGCAGTTCGGGCAGATTCTTTAGTGTTTCCTTTATTGATGCCATATTTTCAACTCCGGCCAAATTAAAATGTTTTTAAAGTTTACCCTTCCTCTGAATCAAAAAGCCGGCATTAAGCCGGCTTTCATTTCAAGACAAATATTATTCTGTCATTCCGTTATTAGCGAATGCTTCAAGTTCGTTCAAAGCAGTCACTTCGTCTCTGCCTTCGGTGATAATCGTGATCTTATCCCCCGGGCTTATCCCCAAAGATAAAAGTCCTAACAGACTTTTTGCATTGGCTTTTCGTTCATCCTTCTGAATCCAGATATTTGCCTCATAGCTTGAAGCCTTTTGAATTAGCCGGGCGGCCATTTTCGACTCCAGACCTGTTTTACTAAAGATTGTTACTTCCTTAGCTATCATATTGTAATTTCCTCCTGGCAGTTACCAAGTGTAACTATGTTATAAATACAACTTTTTATAAACCATCAAATCCTGAAGGCAATCCTATTATGATCGCTCCCCTGAAAGCCGCATAACGACTTCTCCCGCAAGCAACCTCACAGGAACATGCAGCATCGTTGCATGCTGGTGCAATCTAACAGGTTTAGCGAGCCTTCTTCGAAGGCTAGTCACATTCGTGACTTCTTGAATGCTAAACCTATTATACAATACGTAACTTAAAAATGAAAGCTGTTTTTCTCGATTTGTCAGTTTGCCTAAGTTTTGCTTTTAAGAATTAATGATTAATATTAAAAATATTGCCGGAATAAAAAACTGATGCCGTTGTCCTATATTTTATAGGACAAATTTACTATTTCTAAGACGTGGTTTAAAAGTTATGCTATTTTCGGGTGGTTTTTTTGCAATATACGAAAATGCTACATTTTATATCATCTATTGGAAAGGATATTCCTGTCTATATAGCAGATACTTTTAAAAAGCGGTTTTTGGGCTTAATGGGCAAAAAAGAGGGAGTTTACGGGTTGTTGCTTCTAAAATGCAACTCTATTCATACTATGTTTATGCGATTTGAGCTTGATGCCCTTTTTTTAGATGAGAATGACAATATATTGGCAATAAAAAGATGCATTAAGCCTTTTTCAATAGTTCCTCCCGTCCGTGGTGGAGTAAAGGTCCTGGAATTCCCGTCTTCTCTCCAGGCTCTGGCATTTCTCTCTGTAGGCACGCAGATTAAGTTCCATTGAAAATACGGGGTCAGGCTTGAATGAGTATAGGGGACGGTCCTTTTTACTCATTTTTAAATAAGGGGTCAGACCTGAATAATTCACTTATTACCGACGAGTATTTCATACAGAAAATAAGTGCATTATTCAAGCATGACCCCAAGTTATATATTTAATTTAATTGCGAGCGCTTCACTATAGTGTTCGTTATGCATTTCTGCGGGCATACCGCAGCGCATTCGCCGCAGTTCACACACTTTTCCGGATCTATAACTGCAACATTGTTATCCATTGTAATAGCAGTTTCAGGGCATACCTTCACACACCTCTGGCATGCTATACAACCAACCTTGCAGTTTTTTCTCGATACCGCACCTTTGTCATGATTGGCGCACTTAACTGTAAAGCCTGACAGTACCGGGACGAGAGCGATTATCGCCTTCGGGC
>JAAYNO010000090.1 GCA_012520855.1 Clostridiaceae bacterium
ATTATATATCTGCTGTTCATCAAAGTATGTGTTGTTTGGGTAAAATCTCTGCCGTCCGTCGTAATATGGAGTAAAAAAAGAGTTATAATAATTGTTCAAATCAGCCCATTCCTTCCGTATGCTTATCCAATTTATCATATGTTTATAAGCATGCTGGTGTTCTTAATATACATATGGGGTATACTGGTCATTAATCATATTTGGTTTTGGTCTAGATACGGACTATAATATAATCATAGATCCCGGCTTAACCGTTGGGAACAATACAGCGTATATCATTACTTGCATATGCTCTTGATGGCAGTCTAAACAGTTTTTCAGCATATTATCGTATTTTTACAGAGCCAGATATCATTATTGCGGTAGCACTGACGCACCTTTTCAATAGAGAGGTGCGTTTAACATGAAAAAGCGTAAGTTATGAATTTTAGAAAATTTACAAAACAATCCGATTGTATATTATACTAAAAAATGCTAAACTATTATTGGGTTTAACATTAAACGACAAGGAGTTCATGTATGGCAACAATAAAAGATATAGCAAGAGTTACGGGAGTAAGTGCCACAACTGTTTCAAATGTTATCCATGGCAAATCCGGACGGGTTTCAGCCGAAACAATAGAAAAAATAAATAAGGCAATAAATGAACTGGGATATGTACCCAATATGTCGGCACGCTCTTTAGTATCAAATTCATCGAAAGTCATCGGTATGATCAACCATATTGTTCCGCATAATGAGTCAAATATCATGGAAGACCCGTTCCAATCGTCTTTTATCGGAGCTATTGAACGCGTGCTGCGTGAAAACGGCTATTACCTTATGCTGCGGACAGTGGAGACATCCGAGGAGTTGTTGACATTCTTAAGGAACTGGAATGTTGATGGCATGTTTTTTACCGGTATTTTTAAAGATCAGTTTTTTGATGTCCTTTCAACGCTTACCATTCCAATTGTTTTAATTGACAGCTATGTACAGCATCCTAATTTCTGCAATGTGGGTTTGGAAGATTTCGAGGGCAGTTATACGGCTACCAAACATCTTATTTCAAAAGGTCACAGGCGTATAGCGTTTGCTTCTCCGAATATCAAGGATGGCGGCGTTTTACAAGAGCGGTTTTATGGGTATAAAGCTGCTTTGACAGAAAATGCAATTCCATTTGACAAGAGGCTCGTTTTTGAAAATGAAATGGATATAGCATCGTGTATGAGCCTAAGCAAAGAGATAAGCAAAATACACGATATCACCGGAATTGTTGTGACCGCTGATGTTATGGCCGCTGGTATCATAGCAGGTTTGCGTAAATATGGAATCAAGGTTCCGGATGACATATCGGTAGTAGGCTTCGACGATATAAGTCTTTGCCAAATGATTACACCGACGCTGACAACAATACACCAGGATATCCCCTTGCGCGGAAGAATTGCTGTTAATATGATGCTAGAAAGGCTTGAAGGCAAAAGACCTGAAAAGACAGAGGTGATTCTGCCGACTTATCTTGTGGAAAGAGAAAGCGTTAAGGCTATTTAGCCTCTGATCGGTGTAATTTTCGCCGATTCACGGGTTTCTTCAATAAGGTATAGCTTACCTCTGTGCCAAATCTTAAACTTTAGACTTTGCCAGGATTTCGGCAACTGGGGCTTTGCTTCTATTTTTCCATCTTCGAAGCTGATCCCTCCAAAGCCCCTGATGGCCGTCATATATGCACCACCCTGAGCAGCCGGATGTGTTCCGCCAATATAAACCAGGCCGGCCCACTGTTTCCCGCCCCCGACAAGATCTGCTGTGGCTGATTTTAAGAAAAATGGGTAGGCCAGATCGGGAAATCCGCAGCGGCAAGCCAATAAAGCATACATACAAGCACTTAAGGAAGAGCCGTGCTCGGTCCGGGGCTCATAATAATTCCAGTTGGCAAGCATTGTTTCAACAGGGAAATCATTCGGGAACAAGGCAAGCCATGTGACTACATCGGCTTGTTTGATCACTCTGGTATTGCTTGCCACACCATATGCCCCGCCCCAGTATTCCTTTTCATGTAAAAGTCTTCCCTTAAGAATATCCGGTGTAGCATCCTCCAGATCATAATAGCCGTCAAACTGCTGTATGACGCCATCCTCTCCCGGATTCGGTATATAAATATGCACGGAGGCATCGCTGAATTTCTCTCTGAGCTCTCTTACAGGGTATTCACTTTTGATTCTTTGTACGAGATCATCCTGGAGGCTGTCAATAAGGTCAATGATCCGGACAGCAGTATCAAAGGTATACTTTGCCATACGGTTTGTATATCCGTTATTATTGACCCGTTCATGGTATTCATCTGGACCTACGACATCATGTATTTCATAAAAGACGCCGTCAACTTTTTTGAGAAGGAGGGAATAATAAAATTTAGCGCATTCTATAATCGTCCTCCACCCTTGTGCCCCGCTCTCCCATAGTAATGAATAATCGCCTGTAATATCTATGTATTTCATAATTCCATATACTATTGCCGAGGAAATATGGACTTGCTTATCCTTGAAGTATGTCCTCATGGGGCGTCCGGTAAAAACATCGGTCACATTGTAATCCGAACAGGCATCAAAGCCCCCCTCCTGGCTTTCCCAGGCATAGAAGGCACCGTCATATCCGTAATATTTCGCTTTGGCTATAGCTCCGTCAAGAGTATCAATACGGTATTTTAATAATGTTTTTGCCACATTGGGCTCAGTGAAAATGAAAAAGTCCAGCATAAAAATCTCGGTATCCCAAAAGACTGCTCCCTTATAGGTCTGGCCCGAAAGACCCCTGGCAGCTATTGACATGCTTTTGGAATGTCTGGGTGCTATACAGTGAAGATGATACAGGGAATAATTAAGAGCCTCCATGGCGGCATCATCACCATCTATCACAACTTCAGAAACTGACCATTTCTCTTCCCATTTTTCTATATGGGCATTCTTGGAATATTCATAGCCTTTTGAGCTGTAATCTGCAACCAGATTAACAGCTTCACTTTCGTCATTGCAGCCAATGTTGTCCCGGCTGGTATAGACCGATATCCATTTTGTCAGGGTGTATTTTGTTCCCGGATCAGTTATAAAAGACAAATGTCGGAGTATACGCTTATCTTCGACAGAGTAATTCGTCTCATTGATGAAATCACATTTGTGTGTCTCAGCAACAAAAACTTTATCTTTATTCTCATGGGTAGTCCCAATTGCTGTCAAATTATTGTTTTTGACCGAAAGAGCTAAATCATCATAATGCGGTCCATGGATATCCCAAACGTCGCCGTCTATACCTGTTATAAGCTCAATATCAGCATGAAAGTTAGCAGTTATACAGTATTTCATCACTATAAGATGGGGTTCGGCCAGACTCACGAAACGTTCAGATTCAATTTCGACCTGCCCTCTTTTAGTCTTCCAGACAGTTTTTCTGGTGAATAAAGCCTTTCTGTAATCCAGAGAACAACTATGGTAAAAAGGCTGAGATTCTGGCATTGAGTATTCTTCCTCATCAATTTTCAGGGTTGTGTATAAACCGTTGGGTGCGTTAAGAGGCTCTCTCCAGCCTTCACCGACACGATCATAGATACCGGCAAGGTTTACGGCGACCAGATTCTCTTTTGTGAACTCTTCCAAAGTTCCCCTGACACCCATATATCCGTTTCCTGTAAGAAATTTATTCCCGTTTGACGCGATATTGCGGGAGTCAAAACCGACTTCTTCAATTATCCAACTGATCATATTCATCCTCTCCTGTCGGCGGGAATCTCAAATTCCTGTGCCTCTTTGCCCAGCATAATCGTTTGATCGTAAACTTTGAGCGGGATAATATCACTTCCTGTATTTCTGAAAGTTACAGTTTGTTTGTTGACATCTACAAGAATGACATTATTTTTATATGTAATCCGGAATGAATAGCCATCCCATTCTCCCGGAATCGATGGAGCAAAGCTTATGGGCTCAACGTCCGACCTCATACCTCCGAAACCATAGACGATATTCATCCAGGCAGCCGCAATGGAAGTAGTATGCAAGCCTTCGTGAGTATTCCTGTTATAGTTATCTAAATCCATTCTGGTGGCGAACCGGAAGAAGTCGTATGCCTCATTGTGCTTCTTAAGCTGGGAGGCCAGTATGGAGTGTACTGAAGGGGATAATGAGCTTTCATGGATGCATCTTGGCTCATAGAACTCATAATTCTTTTGTATTTCTTCTTCGCTAAAGCGGGTGTTAAACATAAGCATAAGCATCAGCACATCAGGCTGCTTGATCATGTCATTTCGATAGATCCTGTCATAAGTCCAATGGTGATACAAAGGAAAGTCCTCAACAGGTATGGAATGGATATCAACATGGGGCAGCTTGAAGTAGCCGTCGTGCTGCTCATAAAGCTTGGTTTCTTCATCATAAGGTATGAACATCAAATCAGCCATTTTTCTCCATGTCTCAGTTTCATCTGCTGAAATACCCATTCTGGAGATTATATGATGGAATTGATCTTCATCATGATCTTTTAGCTGGTCTAAGACACTAAGTGTATAGTAAAACGTAAAACGTCCCATATAATTTGTATAACAGTTGTGATTTACCATCATCTGGAACTCATCGGGGCCCATAACCCCGTAGAAACCGTATTTGGTTCCGTTATCGGTCCAACTGCCTCTTGTGGCAAGCATCCTGCTTACTTCCACAAGTATGGGAAGGCCAAAATCATAAAGAAAGTTCTTATCGTCCGCAAGTCTGTCATAAAACCAGATACCGTATACTACGGCAGTTGAGGCCTGAAGCTGAAGGCTGGCATGCTGCCAAAGGGTACAACATTCTCTGCCGCTTATGGTGGCAATGGGATAAAACGCGCCTTCACAATCAAGCTCAGCAGCTCTTAATTTAGCTTCGGGCAGCGTAACGAAACGGAAAAAGAGAAGATTCTTCGCAGCTTCAATATTATTAAAAATAAAGAAAGGCAGACAATAAACCTCGGTATCCCAGAATGCATTACCGCTGTATGCTTCGCCTGTTAAGCCCTTGGCGCCGATGTTGGTTCCTTTTTTGGCACCGTGGTATGTCTGGAACATTTGAAATATACAAAATCTTATTCCCTGCTGATTAAGCTCATCACCCTTGATAACAATATCCGAATTGTTCCATACTTTATCCCACCAGGCCGTGTTTTCTTTCTTGAGCGTGCAATAGTCAAGTGCTCCCAGATCTTGCCTTGATTTAGCGCATTGCAAATCAAAAAGAGCATGATCCTCTTTGGAGGAACCGGTATATACTATATTTGACGCTATTTTGATCAATACGGCTTCTTTGTCGGGGCTAAGGTCAAGAATAAATTCCTTCGCTGCAGCCTTAGGGTTTATAAACACATCTTTCTGGTTTTCTATATCACCATGGAAAATACAGCTTGAAAATATCTTTTGATTCGTGCTCTCAATTTTGCCTGTTATACTTAAATATGAATCCTCAGTGATTACATTCTCGCAATCCCAGAAGTTTTTGTTGAATATTCTATGGGCTTCTGAAAAATCCAGCCCGGAGACGATGCTGATTTTTCCGCTGAAGTTAACAGGAGTAATTGAAATTTTCTGTGCCCCTATATGTACATTACCCATAGAAACAAACCGTTCAAATATCAGGTTCAGTATCTTGCCGCTTTTTGTCGCCCATGTGAAAGAGCGTCTTAAAAGACCGTTTCTTAAGTTTAGAACACGTCTGAAATCGCTGAATTTGCTATTATGCAAGTCCAGTAACTCATCATCTATTTTTATTCTTGTATAAAGCCAGTTTACGGCATTAACCATGAATTCCGTGCTGTTGACCATTCCTTTATATGCCGAGGGTGTCTGATTAAGACGGGCATAAATGCCGTTAAAATAATTGCCAACCAGGCTTTGCCCTGAGTAGCCCTCATCAAAAAAGCCTCGTGTTCCCATATATTCATTGCCTAAAGAGAATATGGATTCCGCAACCTGGGCATAAGAAGGATTAAAGTCTTCCTCAATTATATTCCAGGGATCTACAATAAAATATCTGTCTGCAATTTTAGCCATCTCTTTAACTCCTTTATTTAGAATACAGCCGCCATAGGTAATTGACTTTAAAAACTGGTATAAACAGTGTATTATAAGGGGTGTGCAAGGAATAATCCAATGCATGAAACCCCAATACAAAAAGTTTAACGTAAAACTACTAAAATTATAACATTGTTTCTTAAAAAAATCCAGCATATTTTTAAAATATCTATATAAAATCAAAGAGTCACAGTAATAACATGATTTGCAGGGAGCAACCTCTGATAAACCGGTAAAATCCGTATTGATCGAATCAGAAGGTGAAGGCTTATTGAGCGCAGCCCGGAACACCGTACTTTTATCTGAGCCTATACAGCAACAAAAGGATTAGTTCATCTGTTCAACATTAAAGATTACCGTAAGCTGGCTGCTCCAGTAGGCATATTAATGGCACTATACTCGATAATTATTCATAAAGATGCAGCAGAAATGGTAGAATGGGCAAATAAAATATATCCCTATTACGCAATCCCTTTTCAGATCTTTATTCCCGTAATAGTCTGGATAACTGCCGAGATCAAAAGTAAATTATCAGGGAAAAGCAATAAGACAAAAGATGTGACTGCAAAAAACTAAACTAATAAAGTGGTATCACATTCGAATAATCAAATACAGAAAGACTGATAAAACAACATATTATAGCAAAAACCTGTAACCTCCCTGGAGCTTGTACAATATACTGTATTGGGACGAGTAGTCATTCGTATATTAGTTAAACCAAGGAGGTGAGATACATGTTTGGTTGCAGAAAACTTCTGTGTGTTGCCACAACTGTTCTGGGTCTGATTTTGATCGGTCTGGGTGTTTTTCTTTTGGCTTCTTCTTTTCCCCTTAGTTTCATAACCATTGGGGTTATTGTAGGAGGACTATTGCTGCTTGTTATAGGTTGCTTAGGGAAATGCTTAAGGATTCCCGGACTGCTGTGTCTGCTGCTTACTCTAATTACACTGTTTCTAATTATTACAGGTGTTTTGGCAATAGTACTTATATCTTCAATTGTAATCGGACTTATTTTGATTGGCTTAGGTGTATTGACATTGCTGCTTACGGCCATCTGTCTGATAAACACATGCTGCTGCCCGTCAAAAGATAAGCCCTGTTAAATTACATGCATCTGGGGTCAGGCTTGAATAAGTGAATTATTCAAGCCTGACCCCGTGAGCATTGTATCTTTGCATCATGGAGTATATAGTAATGTAGAAGAAAAGTCCAATCCATGATAAAATTGAAGAGTCATATCCAACAATTGATATGGAGGTCGAGCTATGGTATTTGAGCTTAAGCCAGGTCTTTTACTTGGGGCGGCATCCGCCGCTACACAAATCGAAGGAGGAGATTCGGGGCATAACTGGAACGACTGGTATTCCAGAGGCAATATCAAAGACAGATCAAATCCGGCAAGATCCACCGACCACTATAACCGTTGGAAAGAGGATGCCGATTTAATGGCATCAATGGGTCTTCAGATTTACCGTTTCGGAATAGAATGGGCAAGGCTTTGTCCTACTGAGGATACGGTCGATGAAGCCGCTATTGCTCATTATCGGGAGGAAATCACATACCTTAAGGAAAAGGGGATAAACTTACTTCTAACTATTCACCATTTCACCAATCCAATGTGGTTCGAGAAAAAAGGCGGATTTACAAAGGTTGAGAATATCAAGCATTATCTTGACCTGGTTTCTCTTGTGGTAAAATCTTTTGGGGATTTAGTTTCGGAGTATATAACGATAAACGAGCCAAATGTCTATGCAACAAGCTCTTATTTTTTCGGGGAGTGGCCTCCTGGGGAAAAATCCTTCATGAGTGCTGTTAAAGTGATGTCTGTTATGACAGTATGTCATATTGAGGCATATAAGCTGATCCATAAAATGAGAAAAGAAATGGGATACGGTGACACAAAGGTCAGTTTTGCAAACCATGTGCGAGTGTTTGATCCCGCAAATCCCAGGAATCTGAGGCATAGAATACTGGCGTCGCTTCTGGATCGTTTTTTTCAGGGCGCAATAACTGAAGCTATGTGTCTGGGTAAATTCAAATGGCCGATTAGAAAGTATTTACCGGTGGAACCAGGCGAATATATCGATTTTATAGCCTTGAATTATTATACCCGTACCACTGTTTTCCGGTTTGGTGACGGAGTAAAAAAAGAAGCGCCTAAAAACGATCTGGGCTGGGAGATCTATCCTGAAGGCATTATACGCTGCGCAGAAAGATTGTATGACGTACTTAAACGCCCAATATACATAACAGAAAACGGCACCTGTGATAACAAGGACATATTCCGGTGCCGCTATATCTATGACCACCTGAAAAAACTTTGCGAATCGGAACTGCCAGTTGAGCGCTATTACCACTGGTGCTTCTGTGACAATTTTGAATGGCTTGAGGGCGAAAGTGCAAGGTTTGGCCTTGTTTATGTGGATTACAATACACAAACCCGTACCATAAAAAGATCAGGTGAATTCTTTTCCGAGATCATCAAGGCTAACGGAGTAACAAAAGAAGTGTTTGATGAATATGTCAAAACCCAGCAATACCATTACTAGAATGAGTAGAGGGGACGGTCCTCTTTACTCATTTTGGGTAAAGGTGACGGTCCTTTTTCTCACTAAACCTGACTACACTATCTGTGCCTGTAGAGTGAGTCAACTGCGCCGCTCCGTATAAGGGGGAAAAAACCAATGATCACATTTAAGGATAATGTCGTCAGACTTGATACTTCAAACACCACATACATGTTCCGGGTTACAAGGTTCGGCCATCTGGAGCATGTTTATTACGGCGCTTTGCTTGATGAAGATGATTCCGCCGATGTAATGGCTCAAAAAACTACAATACCTATAGGCAGCAGCATAAACTATGATGAGTCTGACAAGCTGTACAGCCTTGACAATATGTGCCTTGAATGGTCTGATAACGGCCGTGGGGACTTTCGCCAAAGCCCGACAGAGCTAAAGATGCCCGATGGTACTTTTATCAGCGACTTTGTTTATTTATCTCATAGAATTGTTGATGGTTCTGTCCATATAAAAACCCTGCCATCGTCCTACGGCGGGGATCAGACCCTTGAAATCACATTAAAAGATACCACCTCAGAAGTATTTCTCATCCTGTACTATACCGTATTTGAAAAAGCTGATTGTATCACCCGGAGAGGGGTTTTGAAAAATGAAAATGATAATCCCCTTGTTATCCGCAGGTTTATGAGCATGATGGTAGACCTGCCCGATGAGAATTTTATGATATATACCCTGGATGGAGGGTGGATCAAAGAAGCCCATGTCCATAAAAAACCCGTGGGATATGGAACAACAATAAACTCATCCACCACAGGAGCCAGCAGCAATCGCCATAATCCGGCTTTTATGCTGGCAAACGATATAGCCACTGAGGACTATGGCCATGTGTACGGCTTTAATCTGATTTATAGCGGAAACCATTTTAGCAGCGTCGAAAAAAGCGACAGGGATATTGTCCGGATCTCTGCCGGGATAAATCCGCACCTTTTTGAATGGAGACTAAATAAGAACGAAGATTTTGAAACGCCAGAAGCGGTTTTGACTTTCAGTGACAAGGGCTTTAACGGTATGAGCCATAATATGCATGATTTCGTTAACCGGCATATTGTAAGGGGACAGTGGAAACAAAAAGAACGGCCTGTATTATTCAATAACTGGGAAGCTACGTTTTTCGATTATAACGAAAGCAAGCTGCTTCAATTCGCTAAAACTGCAAAAAGTCTCGGTGCTGAGCTGTTTGTTCTGGATGATGGCTGGTTCGGTGAAAGAAACAGTGATGAAGCGGGACTTGGTGATTACAACGTTAACAAAAAGAAATTTCCTCAGGGACTAAAGTCCTTTGCAGATAAAATACGCACAATGGGCATGGATTTCGGGTTATGGTTTGAGCCTGAAATGGTTAATCCCGATAGCGATTTATATCGTGCCCATCCTGAGTACGCAGTAAAGCATCCGGACAAAAAGCCCGTACTGGGAAGAAATCAGCTGGTTCTGGACCTTTGCAGCAAGGAAGTCCGGGATCATATAGTCGAACATTTAGGCCGTATTTTGGATGACACCGCTGTTTCATATGTTAAATGGGATATGAACAGGCATATTGCTGAAGGCTTCTCTTTCTCCGTTTCGAATCAGGGAGAGTTTTATCACCGCTACATCATGGGACTCTATGATATTTTAGGCCGGGTTTTTGAAAAGCGGCCTCATATTCTTCTTGAAAGCTGTTCCAGCGGAGGAAACAGGTTCGATCTGGGTATGCTCTGTTATAGCCCTCAAATATGGACATCGGATGATACTGATCCTATTGAAAGACTGAAAATTCAGGCAGGTCTTTCTTATTTCTATCCTCCCTCAACCATGGGCGCTCATGTCTCCCAATCCCCGCATCAGCAAACATTAAGGGATACACCATTATCCACCCGTTTCAACGTCGCATGTTTCGGCTGCCTTGGATACGAGATGGACTTAAAATATCTCTCCCCTGAAGAAAAGAAAGAAATAAAAGAACAGATAGCTTTTTACAAAAAGCACCGTAAAGTGTTTCAATACGGCAGGTTTACTCGGATCAGGGATGCAAGAGGCAAAAAAAATAAAGTGATCTGGCAATCAACAAGTAATGACGGATCGATTGCCCTCACTGGCTTTTTCCAGACCCAGGCTGCTGCTGCCGAGAGTGATGACAAGCTTATCGTAACAGGGCTGAGGGCTGGGAGATATATAGTCAGAACACGCCCGCAGCGCCTTTTTATCGAACGCTTCGGCGGGCTTGTGAAGCATATACTTCCTGTGGAGCTCAATCCAGATGGATTTGTCCTGCGTATGGCAAATCGTTTTTATAGCCTTACTGATTGTGTAGAAGAGTACGAATGCTCGGACAAGGCACTAAAGGCTGGTATACCGTTAAAAAGCCAATTCATGGGCACTGGATACAATAAAAATGTGCGGATGCTCGGTGATTTTGGCTCAAATATTTATATTACAACTGCACAACCCCGAAGGGAGGAAGAATCACCATGACAAATTCACGACGAAACCGTTATGCCTTTGGCCTTGGTACTATAGGAAGAGATATGCTTTATTCGCTGGTGAGCATGTACTTTATGTATTATCTTACCGATGTTCTCAATCTTCCTGACTCAACCATGTGGTATATGACAGCAGCCCTTACCGTATTGCGGATTTTTGATGCCGTAAATGATCCCATAATGGGTGTTTTGGTTGACAATACCCGATCGCGGTGGGGCAAATTCAAGCCATGGATCGCAATTGGCGGTGTTATCGGAGGTATTTTGACCGTACTGCTTTTTACCGATTTTGGGCTTAGGGGCTTGGGATATGTTATATCCTTTATCGTAATTTATCTTTCGTGGGATCTGGCCTATGGAGCCAATGATATAGCCTATTGGTCAATGCTCCCATCCCTTACAATAGACCAGAAGGAGAGGGAGAAGACCGGATCCTTTGCCAGAATATGTGCAAATGCAGGAATGTATGTTGCTGTAATAGGTATACCCGGTGTGGGAAAGGTATTAGGGGATGACACCAGGGCATGGTTTATTGTTGCGGTGAGCGTAGTTGTTCTCTCGCTGCTGTTTTTGTGCTTCACTCTTTTTGGTGTCAGGGAAGACCGCTCTATCAGCGGCAAGACAGAGACCACATCACTGAAAGAGATGTTTAAAGTGCTTTTTAAGAACGACCAACTAATGTATACGGCCATTTCCATGGCTCTTTTCATGATAGGTTATGTAACCACCACAAGCTTCGGTATATACTTTTTTAAATATGCGTTCAAAAACGAAGGGATGTATTTGGTCTTTGCAGGCATTTTAGGTGTATCCCAGCTTGCTGCTCTTTCTGTATTTCCTTTACTAACAAAGAAATACAGCCGAAAACATCTATACGCTTTTTCTACCATTTTAGTTGTTGTAGGATATATAATTTTCTTCTTTTCACCTATGAATATGATTCCCATAGGCATATCGGGCATACTTCTTTTCATCGGAGAAGCCTTCATTCAGGTTCTGATGCTGATGTTCCTGGCAGATACGGTAGAATACGGTCAGTGGAAGCTGGGTCGCCGAAATGAAAGCATCACCTTCTCTGTTCAGCCCTTTATCAACAAAATCGGGGGAGCCATATCGAGCGGTATAGTTGGTGCTACTCTCATTATCTCAGGTATAAACGCAGCCCAGACTCCCGATGATGTTACAGATACTGGACTTCTTATAATGAAGCTGTCGATGCTTATACTTCCTCTCTTCTTCATTACAGCAGGCTATCTGGTTTACAGGGCAAAGTTTAAAATAGATAAGGAACTGTTCGATAAAATAGTTTCTGAACTCAAAGATCGCGGCGACTTTGCAAATGAGTAATTCACTCTTTTTGATACCTGCAATGAGGGGTGACCAATGGTTGCCCGAACGGGCGCGCACTGCACGCCCCCTACCTTTGCTAACTAGGAGGTTTCATTATGCTTACTCAAAACAGCCGAATAAAGGATCTATTCAAACATCCCGTCGGTAAAGACATAATAAAAAAATTATTGCTCCAAATGGGGAAAAAAGAACATATAGTGAATAATCCCATAGTGGGAAACTTAAAACTAAAGTCCCTTCCAAAGCTCACAGGCGGGATGGTCGATCAGGGATTTTTGGATACTGTTTTAGAACTTTTAAACGACGAACCGGATGTTCCCCAGCCTGGTAATGAGCCTGTAAAGCCTGCCTGGTGGAAGGAAGCCGTATTTTATCAAATCTATCCCCGAAGCTTTAAAGACAGTAATGGAGATGGCATAGGAGATATAGAGGGTATCATTGAAAAACTGGATTATATAAAGGCACTAGGTGTTGATGCCATTTGGCTGTCTCCCATTTATGATTCCCCTAATGACGATAATGGCTACGATATACGCGATTACAAAAAAATAATGGCTGAGTTCGGTACTATGGATGATTTCGACAGACTGCTTGAGGCTGTTCATGCTAAAGGTATGAGGCTTATCATGGATCTGGTCATAAATCACACCTCAGATGAGCATGAATGGTTCCAAAAGGCAATCAAAGAGCCTTATTCAAAGTATGGAGACTATTATTTTTTCCGGGACGAGCCAAATAACTGGACATCATTCTTCAGCGGCAGTGCGTGGAAATATATTGAGGAACGGAATCAATACGCACTTCATCTATTTTCGGCCAAGCAAATGGATTTGAACTGGGATAATCCGGAGGTCAGGAGCGAAATAAAGGAAATGGTGCGATGGTGGCTGGAAAAGGGCATAGATGGATTCAGACTGGATGTTATCAATTATATATCCAAGCGCCCTGGATTGCCTGAGGGAAATCCCCGGATTGGAGAACTCATGGGCTTTTATGGTGTTGAGCATTATTTTTATGGACCTAAGCTCCACAAATTTCTGCGGGAACTAAAAAAAGAGGCATTTGCTCCATATAGCACATTTTCTGTAGGTGAGACCCCCGGTATCGGCATGGAAATGGGCAAGCTTTTGACTGCCGACTACAGAAACGAGCTGGATATGATATTCTCATTTGACCATTTAGAAAATCCGGGAAAGGTCCGGTTTGATGATTACCTGTATGATCTTAATTATTTTAAGGAATATATGATCGATTGGATGGAGAACTACGGAAATGCCAGTCAGATGTCATTGTTCTATGAGAATCACGACAACCCTCGCATGATATCAAAGGTAGACCCTGACCCAAAATACAGAAACATTCTGGCAAAGCTTCTGGCCGTGATGCAGCTTACACTTCGTGGCACTCCTTTCATTTATCAGGGACAGGAGCTGGGTATGATCAATAAAGACTTTAAGTCTATTGACCAGCTTCGGGATGTGGAGAGTATAAATCTTTATTCTGAATTAAATGATACCATGAGTGAAACTGATGCATTTAAGAAAGTTCTGGCGGGAACCAGAGATCATTCAAGAACCCCAATGCAATGGTCAAACAGTAAGTATGCCGGGTTTTCCGATGCCGAACCCTGGATAGGCACAGACGATGATTATGAGATCTGCAATGCCGAAGATCAGATAATAGACAAGGACTCGGTGCTGAACTTCTACCGCAGCCTGATTGAAATTAGGAAATCCCATTCGGCGCTGATCTACGGGGATATTGAGATAACGAATAAGAAGGAAGCCGATTTGTTCACATACTATCGCAAAAATGAGAATGAGACCCTATTTATTGAATGCAATTTAAGCAGAAACACCATTCGCCGCAAGGGCGGCGTTCCTTCTGCATCAGCAAAATTGATTTCCAATTACCATGATATCGACAACCACTATCTAAGACCTTACGAAGCAACCGTTTGGTGCTTTGTCTGATTTATGAGTAAGAATGAGTAAGAGGGACGGTCCCTCTTACTCATTCAGGCTGAATTCGACAGTGGCGGTAAGATCGCTGTCATCAACTTTTTCTCCTTCGACATCATAAACTAATATATTGATTACTGCCTTGTAATCGCCTGAGGTTAGCTTAACCCCATCTTTATCGGTCATATCCCACTCATCATGCCATTTAAGGGATTCACCCGGATTGATCGTCTTATTGACCAGTGCTAAAGTAAAGAACTTGCCGTCTGAATACCTGTACACCTCATTGCCTGATTCATCTGTTATCGCAAGCTCAAATTGCTGTCCCGAGGAGAATGTCAATACCTTGGGCTCGGCATAGTGGCTGAACAATTCAAAGTTGAATACGACCTTATCATCTATCATCTCGCAGGAAGCCCTTGTTTCTAATTTGCCGGCAATGATTGACGGAGCTTCGGGCTCAGTTTCAGCTTTTATCGCCTTATCTGTAAAATACGCCAAGGTAGCAAGCTCACCATAAGTGGTCTTAGTTTTGGGATCGAATATGCCCTGACCTCTGCCTCTGGCTATATCCTTCATATAGGCTACTGTTATTGCATGATTATACTTAGAATCGATCTCTGCGGTGTCCATATATATAATCATTTTAATTGTTGCGATTTCATCCAGATTGGTTCCTGTCTTTTCAGCCCACAAACGGGTAAATTCATAGACGATAGACTCTCGCAGCAGAGAATCGGGTGTACCTTCATATTCTTCGTCTATAACAAGTCTGACTGTCTTCTGAAAGTCCTCAATTGTAATATAGGCATTTAAATCAATATTCTTGAACACTTGATCCATATCATGTTCAAGAGCTAATTCGTCAATAAATTTCTGAGCCCAATGAACTGGTTTTGTTGGCTGCGAATCAGCAAATACAGGGGCGGACAGACATAATACCAGTAAAAAGACAACTATTAAAGCAAATGAATTTCTTTTCATGATTAACCCTCCATATTAAAGTTATTCTGTTTAAATAGACGGGTTACTTTGGAAAAAGTTCAAGAGATTTTTCACAATAACATGCAAAGATGTTTTTTCGATTAGATACAGAGATGACAAGGCGGCCATTGGCCGCCCGAATGAGTAAGAAGGACCGTCCCCTCTACTCATTTTACTTACAGGAACATTCGTAGAAGGCTTCCGATGCCGATACCCAGATAGTTACCTATGGCGTAGCCTAAAATACCGCATAGAATCCCGGGTAGAATTATCTCATCGTTCTTCAGGGCTTTAGCCACAGGAATAATGAAGGCCGGCCCGAAAACCCCGGCAGTAGAGGTTATGATCATTGTGTGATAATCTATTTTTCCTAATTTGGTCAGTATAATATGGACAAGTACTGTACCGAACTGAATTATTAGAAGCATGCAAAACATCAGCAGCGTTCCGCTTATAGCGCTTATGTCAAAACAAAGTCCCATGGCCACCGAAAACATTAAAAGGAAGTATTGACCTGAGCTATAGGAGCCAGGAGCGGTTCGTATCTTTTTAACAAAGGACAATAAAATGCCTGAGGTGGTCACGATAAGCATAATCAAGGCTGTATATTCACCAAGCTTTGCCAGACCCGTATTGCCAAACTTACTGGGAAGCAAAAGGCAAATACCCAATGCAACAGCTACGCACGCTGTCGAAATGGAAACAAGACCCACGCGCACAAAAAAAGCTTTAATGGGCTTCACACTTTGCTTTTTGCCGCTGAAGGCTTCGGCATACTGACTGGCTTCTTCCATACTACTGCTGCCTGTAAAATTATATTCGGGCAATATCTTTTTCATAAGCCGGGGGAATATTGAAAGAAGCAGGAAGAAGTAAATACCCCCGCCGATCATATCGGATGTCTGGAGCAGCAGAATCTGCTCGGTCGAAGCTCCCAAACCATGGCCAATGGCGATCATGTTCGGGGTCCCGCCTGTATATGTACCTACAAGCATGCCGCTTATATTCTGAGGGTCGGAAACAGATCCTTTAAAAATAAAAAATGCTGCAATTGCGATAATAATAACCGCAACGGTACACATCATAAATGAAATAAACATCGGTCTGGCCAGTTTCTTTAGTGCGGGAAGGTCGGCAGAAAACAGGATAAGAGGCATACCGATCAATACAAGTATCGATGAAAAATCTGCCGCCAGAGTCATGTCCGCTCCCCAGCTTTTAAGCGGAAAGCTTAACAGAATTCCTGTGAAGTAGCATAGGAAAAC
>JAAYNO010000091.1 GCA_012520855.1 Clostridiaceae bacterium
AGGGTTTTGGCCAATAGTGTTTTTCCGGTGCCCGGAACATCTTCCAGAAGAACATGCCCTCCGCATATCAGCCCAATCAGGAGCTGCAGAATTACTTCTTCTTTTCCTACAATAACCTTCCTGATGTTATCCATGAGCTTATCGGCTAATATTTTAAGTTCTTTGGTATCCATAACCAAAACCTCCTATTGGGTCAGGATTGCCGGCCATTCAAATATCATTCGGGCGACCGATGATCGCCCGTACAAAAATGAGTGGGAAGGACCGTTCCCAATACTCACTACTAAAATGAGTGGGAAGGACCGTCCCCAATACTCATTCCAAAAATGAGTGGGAAGGACCGTCCCCTCTACTCATTTATTACTGTGCTGCAGCGGGAGCATAGGGTTGGATGTTCGTGGCTCTCGCCTACGGTTTCTGAATATATCCAGCAGCGTTCGCACTTTTCACCGTCGGCCAAAACTACCTCAACCTCAAGTTCCGGCTTTTCACTTTCAGCGATTTCCACCTGTGAGGTAATAAATATTGTGGGAAGTAACCCTACGTTTTCCTTAAGAAGCTTCAGTGTGTCTCCGTTGGCCTTTATTTTTACCCTGGCTTGCAGGGACTGGCCGATAAGCTTCTTATTTCTGGCTTCTTCCAATGCCTTAAGAACACTGTCACGGATTTCAAGAAGCATCGTCCATTTCTTATCAAGAGCATCGTCTTTATATTCGGCTTTGACCTCAGGCCAATCATTGAGCATTACGCTTTCAGCGTTGTCACCTTCTTTATGGGGCAAATACTGCCAGATTTCGTCGGCAGTAAAAGCAAGGACCGGCGCCAAAAGCCTTGTCAAGGTATCCAGAATTATAAACATGGCCGTCTGCCCTGCACGGCGGGATTTATCATTCGATTTGGAAGCATACATTCTGTCTTTTGTAACATCCAAATAGAAGCTGCTCATATCAATAACACAGAAATTGTGAATAGCGTGGAGCATAACGTGGAACTCATACTCCGAATAAGCCTTCTCGATTTTTTCGACAAGCTGATTCAGCTTAAGCAAAGCCCATTTGTCCAGCTCTTCCAGTTCGGCATAAGCAACCATATCCTTTTTTGGATCAAAGTCATATATGTTGCCCAGGATAAATCTGGCTGTATTTCTGATTTTCCTGTAGCTTTCAGAAAGCTGCTTCAATATATCATTTGAAATACGAATATCAACTTTATAGTCGCTGGAGGAAACCCAAAGCCTTAAAATATCAGCACCGTACTGCTTGCAGATATCCATCGGATCAATGCCGTTACCTAAGGATTTGCTCATCTTGCGACCCTGCCCGTCAACCACATAGCCATGAGTGAGAACCTGACGATAAGGCGCTCTGCCCTTTACAGCAACTGCTGTTAAAAGAGAGGACTGGAACCAGCCTCTATGCTGGTCGCTTCCCTCCAGATACATATCAACAGGCCAGCCTAAATCAGGATCAGTTTCGGCTACGGCAATGTGGCTGGAGCCTGAATCAAACCAGACATCCATTATATCGGTCTCTTTTTTGAACTCTTTTCCGCCGCATTCACAGGTATAGCCTTCCGGCAAGATCTCTGATGCTTCGTAGATGAACCATGCATTGGAGCCCTCTTTTGCGAATAGCTCCTTAACTGCGTTTATGGTTTCATCGTTGATTATTTCCTTGCCGCAGTCCTTACAGTAGAATATCGGTATCGGAACACCCCAGATACGCTGGCGCGAAATACACCAGTCGCCCCGGTCTTCAACAATTTTACTGATTCGCTCCTCACCCCATCCGGGAATCCAGCGGACTTCTTTTATAGCTTCCAGAGCCTGCTTTCTGATTTTATCAATGGAAATAAACCATTGCTCTGTTGCCCTGTAGATTATAGGATCCTTGCAGCGCCAGCAATGAGGATATGGGTGGGTAATCTGTTCTTCGGCATAAAGCAGATTATTGTCCTTGAGGTTCTGCAGAATAGCCTTGTTAGCCGCTTTGTAATACAAGCCTTCAAAAGGACCGGCTTCTTTAGTCAGATGTCCCTTTTCGTCAACCGGAACAACAACACCTAGCTCAGGGTATTTTTTGCATACATCAAAGTCCTCGGCACCGTGCCCCGGGGCAGTATGAACACAACCCGAACCGGCTTCAAGGGTGACATGGTCGCCCACGATCACCAGAGAATCACGATCAAGGAAGGGATGCCGGCATACCACATATTCCAGATCGCTGCCCATAATCTCCCCAAGTATTTTGTACTCGCTGATATTGGCTGCTTTCATAACATTCTCAGCCAACTCTTTAGCAACTATATAACGTTCATTATCAGCTTCAATAACCACATATTCAAACTCCGGATTAACCGAGATCGCAAGGTTGCCGGGAAGTGTCCAGGTAGTTGTGGTCCAAATGATCACATAAAGATCATCAAGGCTTCCAACTATTCCTCTTAGTTTGCCTTTGTCATCCTTGACCGGAAACTTGACATAAATAGACGTTCCGATATCGTCCTGATATTCGATCTCAGCTTCGGCCAGGGCAGTTTCGCAGGATGGGCACCAATAAACGGGGCGCATACCCTTATAAATACAGCCCAGCTTCGCCATCTGTCCGAATACTTCGATTTGCTTAGCTTCGAATTTTGGTTCCAGAGTAATGTAAGGCTTCTCCCATTCTCCCATTACACCAAGCCTTTTAAAGGATTCACGCTGAATATCCAAATACTTTCTGGCTATTTCTTCACAAGCTTTACGAAAGACCACAGGGCCGACTTCAAAGCGATTCAGTTTTTTCTCTTTAATAGCCTGATGCTCGGTGGGAAGGCCATGGGTATCCCATCCGGGTACATAAGGGGCAAAATAGCCCTTCATATCATAATATCTGACGATGATATCTTTAAGGACTTTATTAAGAGCAGTCCCAAGATGAATACCCCCATTGGCGTAAGGAGGCCCGTCATGGAGCACAAACTTTTTACCCTTTAGTTTGTTTCTGCTTAAGCGCTTTCTATAAAGCTCCTTTTCCTCCCATGCTTTTAGCATCCTGGGCTCTTTTTCGGGGAGCCCTCCCCTCATTTGAAAATCAGTTTTCGGCAAATTCAGTGTTTTCCCGTAATCCACTGACATGGTATCAATCCTCTCCTATTGTAGTAAGTAAATCAACAAGTACAAAAGCCTTTCATCCAAAGTATGGGACGAAAGGCCTCTTATCGCGGTACCACCCAAATTACAGCTATATAATCAATAAAATATCTGTCACTCTATAGGAATAACGGCCCTAACCGGCTCACCTTAATCAGAAGAGTATAACTCTTCCTTTAGGGCTGCTGCTCACGGCTGATCTTCAAATTCCATTATCATGCGGGCTTCCACCAATGGTTTCTTAAAACGCTTTGCCAACGCTCTCTGTTATGATAATATGAAATCCTACTCGTCCGCTCATTGCATTTATCAGTTTTATTAATTCTTAATCCCATCGGAAAGCCACCTAGTGACTACCCGGGCATTAACCAAATTATATGCCTTAAAGTAAACCTGTGTCAAGGCTTAGGTTCGATCCTGATAAGCTCTGTCAGACCCTGTCTTTCATTTCCAGAAGCTTTCTCTTCAAATCATCTTCCATCGTTTTAAGCTCCGCTTCAACCTGCGCTCTTCTCGCACGGCCATCTTGCTGGATCTTGAGGGTCTCCTCCAAGGTTATAATAAGGTCTTCATTAACCTTTTTCAGAGTCTCAATATCCACAATGCCGCGTTCATTTTCACGTGCTATATCTATAGAACTGGTTTTCAGCATCTCCGAATTTCTTGCTAATAAATTATTTGTCGCATTGGTCACATCTCTCTGGAGCTTCAGGGCTGATTGCTGTCTGAGCATGGTAATGGCTATTGCTATCTGGTTCTTCCAAAGCGGTATGGTATTCATGATAGAGCTTTGAATTTTCTCCACCAGAGTCTGATCATTATTCTGAATGAGGCGGATCTGGGGAGCTGATTGAATGGCGATCATACGGCTCAGCTTCAGATCATGGATCTTCTTTTCAAACCTTGAAATAAGCTCAGCCATATCTTTGACCTTTTGAGCATCAACGGCATCCCCTGTTCTGGCGGCTTTTTCTTTAAGCTCCGGCAAAACTTTGTCATTTAAATCCTTCAGCTTTAATGAACCTGCCATGATATAGATGTCCAGTTGTTTTAAATACTCCAGATTCTTTTCATACATAGTATCCAAAGCGGTTATATCACGAATAAGCTGAAGCTTTGCTCTGTCAAGCTGATCGATGATCTTTTCGATCTGAATGCTGATTTTATCATAGCGAGCAATAAATTTCTGGGTTTCCTTTCTAAATCCGCCAAACATTTTCGAAAGAGAAAAACCCTTCTGCTTGGGATCCAGTGAGTCAATATTAACATCCTGGACTTTAATCAAAAGGTCGGTAAGTACATCTCCAACCTCTCCGCTGTCCTTAGCCCTGATCTGGTCAAGCATGGCATCGGAGAATTTGGATATATCACTTTGGGCAAGATTACCATACGAGATAATATTCTGAGAATCAGAAATATTGATCTGTGCTGCAATATCTAAAACCTTCTGTCTTTCCTCCGGTGTCATTTCATTCCACCTGTTGACATCATAGTTATCTATGGAATTTGTCGCCGTCTGACCTGGCGCGGATTGCAGTTGTCCATTCATTTCCACTACCATACCTTTCTAAATTTTATTTTGTTATTATAAGGGCTGAGCCCGTTATTTATCCCTTTTTTGTGAACACTCTCCGAATCTGGCAAGCCAAACTCGCCTTCGCCTTATAGATCTATTATACCCCATTCCGGGATTGGGAAGATTTACTTTTGTCATCCAGGGAAGTACCCAAATTGCTTGAAAGTGTTTCAAAAACTTTGATCTCAGTATCCAAATCCATAACGTCATTGGACAGCATTTTTTCTTTCTGCTTAAGAAAAGTAGCGCGGATCGATTTTAGTGACTTCTCAGTTCTTTCGAGTGTTTCAATAGCATCAGCCGGCATAGGCCTGGTAGTTGCCAGTTCTGAATACTTAACTATAATCTTATGGGTCGGCTCCAGATAGTAGGTTATAAACTGTTTTACTATACGGATATCCTTCGGGTCCTTCCTTAACAGGTCAAACATAGATTCGGCAATACGACAGAGATCTTCTACCTCCCGGCAGATCTCGATCTGAGATAGCCGCTTTATAGCCTGCCTCATTCCGGCAGTAAGCTTACGTCCCGTTTTTATGGTGTTTTCCAGATCTGAACGAGTCAAACCTTCAACAATAATTGTATCATTATTCTCTTTTTTAGAGTATAAAAGAATAACCGCAAGCCAGCCTACTACTCCCGCAATAAGAGCGTATTGCAAATTAATATTTAAGAACAGCAACAAAGCAAAAACAGCTACACCCGACAGTATGGACAGTATTCTACCTGTTGTTGATACATTCAAGTTTTTCACCACCAATAAATTTTTACATATACATATTCATTTTACACTCATTTCAACTTTGGGTAAAGAGTATACCAGGTCTTAAATTGGTATTTTGCGCCTATGTTTTTGTCTGGAGCGATTTTAAACGAGCTTGACTGTTTCAGTAAATCACCATCGGTATGGCTCTTCCTGAAACAGGGTCAACATTAGCTATATCAATAATCATCATGCCAGTTTTATTCCGGTCAATGCCGGCCTGGCCAATAATATCCTTGTCGAAACCTACCCCGTCTATTAACATTCTATTCTCAAATGTACTTAACTTAACACCATTTATACCTAAATCACTTGTTTCATTCGTCTTTGAATGCGGCGAATTATTAAAAGCATTAAACATGCTGGAACCAGATATAGTCGAGAAATCTCCCGAAAGAACTATAATTCTCTTTCTGTATTCTTTCCGCCATCTTTCTCCTGTCAGAACTCCCAGTATTTCTTTACCATCCAGAGCCTTGACCTCGCTATCGCTTAAGAAATCAGGTATTACCGGATTCTTAAGAGAGCAGGCATAATCAACGGCTAAGCATGAGTCCACTTTTAACGAATCGATTCCCTCCAACGAAAAAGAAAACTCCCTTATAAGTTTGAAGAGGTTTACAGCCGACATGGGCTGGTATAGTCTTCCCTTCTGCCTGAAGAAACCGGCGAGATCATTATATAAGTCGAAAGGTGAATGGAAGAAGCTTGCCAGATAATCCAGCGTCAGGTTAAGCCTGCCTGAATTCCATGTTCTGTCCAGTACCTCTTCGACACCTTTCAGAACAAGTATCTCATCAGCACTTATATATTTATTCTCTATAACCTCATAAGGAGGGTATTCTCTGAATTTATACCCATGCTTTGCAGATTCCAGACGTATCCTTGTTCCGTGGAGAAGCTTTAAAAATCCTAACTGCAAATGATGAGCTTTTATCCCATATATCCTGTTAAAGGATTCCTTAAAGGAGTTTAAATCATCATAGGGCAAGCCTGCTATAAGATCTGTGTGAATATGGATGTTGCCCTTTTCCATAAGGATCTTAAGATTATTTACGGCTTTGTCCACATCCATGATTCGGGAGATCTCTTTCAGGGTCTCATGCTTGACCGACTGGATTCCAGCCTCGATCTGGACAAGTCCGGCTGGCATACTTAATAGGCTGTCTATCTGTGCATCTGATAAAATATCTGCATTTACCTCGAAATGAAAGGTTATGTTCTTATCTGAATATTTCCTCACTATGTCCCAAACAGCCAATGCATGCCGTTCGTTAACATTAAAGGAGCGATCCACAAATTTTATCACCTTTGCCCCTGCATTGATCAGTTTCCTGATATCAGCTTCAATCTCATCGGGGGGATACAGGATGAATCCTTTACTCACAGATGACAGGCAATAGGAACACCGGTAAGGACAGCCTCTCGAAGATTCTATATATGCGATCCTGCCTTTTATCAAGCTTAAGTATTCCGAAGAAAACGGAGAAATATATCCCGTTTCATCACAATTACCATCAATGCCCTCGGGCAGACTAAAATTACGGTCCTCTTCTTCTATTGCCTTGAGCAGTACCGGAAGCTTGCTTTCACCCTCTCCTTTGACGACAAAATCAGCTCCATAAACGTAGAACTCCTTCTCTGACCCCTCGTAGCTTACTTCCGGTCCACCCACTATAATAGAGCACTCGGGCCTGGCCTTCTTTAAATCGCTTATAAGCTTTAATACCAATTCCCTGTTCCAGATATAACAGGAAAAGGCAGTGACATCAGGCTGTTCTTCCAGAATCGAAGCCCATATTCTTTGTATTGAATCATTTATGGAAAAACGCAAAACCTTAACAGGAATATCTTTATTATGGCAGGCCTGATTCAAATACCAGACTGCCAGCCCCTCATGCTCGAATTTTGCATTTATCGCTATTAATAAAGTCTTCATCGTTACCTCTCAGTCATTCAGCAGCCAGGAAACTCATGTCAGCTCATTGCTGTTGATAGCAGCTAATGATATTAGTGGCCATCCTGTTTATTTTACCTCTTTTTAATAAGGTTCGGCTATAAAAAAGATTAAAATTTCATTAGAACGGTGAGAATAAGTAATTATTGCTGATACTAACCATCCCGGAGGATTGGAGAAAAGATATGAGATTGCCCCGTCTGTTCCGCCCTGAGATATTTCAGGGTATAAAGAAAAAGATCAATTATTTTGAAGGCTGGTATTTTAAGTGCGTCGATGAAAAAGCAAAAAATGTTATGGCATTTATCCCGGGCGTTTCCTACGGAAACAACACTGAGGAATCCCATGCATTCATACAGGTCATCGATGCTTCAAGAAATCGCTCCGGATATTTCAGTTTTCCGATTTCAGATTTCAAGTATGCGAAAGATACCCTTGATCTTCAAATAGGAAAAAATAGTTTTTCTGAAGACGGATTAACACTTTTTTTGGATAATGGTGCCATGTCATATATGGGAAGCCTTCATTTTAACGACCCGCAGCATTTTCCCAAATCTCTCTGTTGTCCCGGAATTATGGGTCCCTTTAGTTTCCTTCCCTTTATGGAATGCTATCATGGCATTGTCCACGTTAACAGCTGCATATCCGGAAGTTTATTTATAGATTCAAACGAGCATGATTTTGATAACGGCACAGGTTACATTGAAAAAGACTGGGGAACATCCTTTCCTGAAAGCTGGATTTGGGTTCAGTGCAATCACTTTTCGGTCCCAAAAATGTCTTTCATGCTGAGCTATGCTCATATCCCCTTTCTTGGAAGAAGCTTCAATGGTTTGATTTCATTTTTAAGCATCAATAACAAACTATATAAATTAGCCACATATAATGGCGCCCGTATAGATTTTCTGGAATACAAAAACAATACCCTTTCGGTTTTAGCAGAGAGCCCCCGTCATACTTTAAATATGACAGTCACTATTAAGCCGGGGAACGAGCTTAAGGCTCCGAAAAAAGGCATTATGACAAATAATATCATTGAAAGCATGACCTCGGACATTGATCTTAGCTTCATAAGCAAAAAAGGCAAACTCATCTTTACAGGCAGGGGGACTGTTGCAGGCGTCGAAATAGGAGGGTCGTTCTCCGATAATTGATAAAATAGTTCTTATATGATTGAATTACAAAGATAACCAAGTGTATAATAGGATTGCTGAAAACAAAAACAGATGGGGGTACATAAGGTATATGGGAATAACATCAAAACCTTTCGGGGTTCTGCCTGATCAAACCAGGATTACTTTATACACGCTGACGAATGGCAATGGCATTAAAGCTGACATAATGGATTACGGCGGAATCATAGTATCATTATCTGTTCCGGACAGAGACGGAAAAACCGATGACATTGTATTAGGATATGATAAGATTGAAGATTATCTGGACAGATCGCCCTGTTTCGGCGCCCTTGTAGGCAGGCATGCAAACCGTATCGAACGTGCTTCCTTCTTCCTTAACGGCATTAAGTATGAGCTAAGTGTAAATGAAGGCAAGAACCAGCTTCACGGCGGTGTTTCAGGTTTCGATAAAAAAGTCTGGGATTCCAGGATTATTACAAGAAACGGTTATGAATGTCTTGAGCTAAGTTTATTCAGTCCCGACGGAGATGAGGGCTTTCCTGGAAATCTGGAAGTAAGGGTCATTTACTGTCTTACCGATGCAGATTCGCTGGAAATAGAATATTACGGTGCCTCTGATAAAGACACTGTTCTGAACATGACCAACCATGCCTATTTTAACCTTTCAGGCCATAACTCGGGAACAATACTGAACCATTATTTGAAGATCAATGCTGATTTCTACACACCCATTAATAAAGAATTATTGCCTACAGGCGAGATACATAGAGTTAAAAACACTCCTTTTGATTTTACCGAATCAAGGCCTATCGGTGAATACCTAAGTGATTTTTCCGATAATGAGCAGATGTTGAATGGATCGGGCTATGATCATAATTTTGTTCTTAGAAGCAGCAGCGGTTCAGACCTGAAAGAGTGCTGTGAGCTTTACGATCCAGGATCGGGGCGTGTTATGACCTGCTTTACGACGAAACCAGGTGTTCAGCTTTATACCGGCAATTTTCTCAAAAGCGCAGGATTGGGAAAAGGCGGCTTCAAATATGACAAATGGCATGGCTTGTGCCTGGAAACACAGTATTTCCCGAATTCCATGAAGTACGGGCACTTTCCTTCACCCATACTTAAGGCAGGACAGACATATCATCATTTAACAGTATATAAATTTAGCACCAAATAAAACGGGGATCCTTCGCTTCGCTTAGGATGGCAACACAGAAAACCCACATGTACAGCAGGTTGATTATTATGGATATTATCGAGTATGCTGAAAATGAATTAAGGAGATTTGATGAGAACCCATTCAATTGTGTTGACAGTCTCATCCTGTCCCAATTTGCGTACTTTCAATTTGATGATCTGATACCTGGAATAGAATCCAAAGCTCCCTTCGTCAGAATAGGAGATCTGTTTAAAGCCGAGTACTTCTCTTCAATGTTAAATGGCTTATTTTTTATTGAGAAGAACCGCCGGCTTTTCTTTGCTATGGCAGCAAGCCCCAGATTCCGGGATATAAAAATCAATTATTATGTCAGCAAGCTTGACTATGATTCTGAAAAGCAGTTTTCGGCGGTAACCTATTTTCTTCCCGACGGAACTTATTTTGTGGCTTATCGCGGAACAGATATGTCCTTTATAGGCTGGAAGGAAGATTTTAATATGGTGTATAAAAGTCCCATCCCCTCTCAGGAGGAAGGAGTTGAATACTTAAATACAGTAGCCAAAAAAACTACTGGCAGTATAAGAGTAGGCGGTCACTCAAAGGGCGGGAATATAGCCGTTTACTCATCGATGTTCTGCGGCAGCTCCGCACGGGACAGAATAATAGCTGTATACAGTCATGACGGACCCGGCTTCAGGGAAGACGTTTTTAAAAGCTCTGATTTTAAGAAAATAAAAGACAGGATACATAAGATAATACCCCAATCTTCTATAATTGGTATGCTTTTGCAGATCCAGGAAAACTATCGGGTCGTAGAAAGCAAGAGAATTGGGATAATGCAGCACGACCCCTTTTCATGGGTCATTGAGAACGGGGATTTCAAGTATACCAAAACTGTCGCAAGCAGCTCTCTTAATGTCAACTATACTATTAATCAATGGCTGAGTAAAATCTCGGATGAAAAACGGGAACTGTTTATAGATGCCTTATATAATGTAATCAATTCCACTAATGCAAAGTCTGTAAGTGATTTATCCCAGATTCACATCAGGGATTTCGCCGCAGTTCTCAAATCCTTCAGAAGCATCGATAAGGAAACCAGGCAGTTTGTCATACAGACCATCAGGGAGCTTGTAGTTTTATATGTTAAGAATTTAAATCCGCTGAGCAAAAAGGAGTCTTCGATAATAGATTCTTCGCTTCGCTCAGAATGACATTATGTAGTGTATTTTTTGTCATTCTTATAGGAGCAGGCCGCTTTATGCCAATCGACATAAAGGTTGCCTGCGACTTAAAGAATCTGTCCAACCTCTGACCTCTGATTGGAGTTAAGACATCTCACTGTGTAAAGACGCGTAAACGCCGCCTTTTTCAAGCAGTTCCTGATGTGTTCCCTGCTCCTCTATGCCGTTTGAGGTAAGGACAATTATTTTATCAGCATTTTTTATGGTAGAAAGCCTGTGGGCAATTATAAGAGTGGTTCTTCCTTTTGCAAGCTGCCTGAGTGATTCCTGAACAAGCCTCTCACTCTCGTTATCCAACGAAGAGGTGGCTTCGTCCAAAATCAATATAGGCGGGTTCTTTAAGAATGCTCTGGCAATTGAAACCCTTTGCTTCTGGCCTCCGGAAAGTTTTACTCCCCTCTCCCCTACAAAGGTGTTATACCCCATCTCCAGTTCCATAATAAAATCATGAGCATTTGCAAGCTTTGCCGCTTGTATAACCTCTTCCATTGACGCTCCCGGCTTGCCGTACATTATATTTTCGCCTATCGTACCCGAAAACATATACACATCCTGCTGGACTACACCTATGTTGCGGCGCAGTGATTCAAGAGTAAGGCTTCTTATATCCTTGCCGTCAATGGTGATTGCTCCTTCATTTACTTCATAAAACCGCGGGATCAAATTGCAGAATGTAGTCTTCCCGCCTCCTGAAGGACCTACCAGAGCAACTGTATGACCTTTTGGTATTGTCAGGTTTATACCTTTTAAAACTTCGGTTTTGTCGTTATAGCTGAAGGATACGTCATGGAATTTTATCTCGCCTTTAACATCGGTAAGCTCTGCGGCGTCCTCGCTGTTTTCTATATCAGGCTTTGTATCGATGATCTCCAGAAACCTGTCAAATCCGGTCATGCCGCGCTGAAATCCCTCTGTAAAATTAACAAGTCTGTCTATCGGATTTAAAAATACATTAATAAACAGAAGATAAGCAATAAGGTCAGAAGTAGTGATTCTATTTCTGCTTAAGAAAAAACCTCCTAAAACAAGCACACTCAGGTAAAGGATACCCTGTATAAACTGATGCCCCGAAAAAAACCGTCCCATAATGGTATAGCTGCATTCCTTTGTCTCCAGGAACTGCCTGTTGCCCTCTGCAAACTTTTCTCTCTCTATATCTTCGTTAGAAAAAGATTTTACTACGCGGATACCGGCTAAGCTATCCTGTGTCTGGGCATTGACCAGAGCGATTTTTTCCCTGTTCTTTGCAAAAACAGAACGCATTTTTAAATTGTAGTAACCAGTAAAAACAACTATTACTAGCATCAGCCCCAATAAAATCAGAGTAAGGTTAACATCCATGGTCAGCATAATGATAACCGCCCCGAGAATTTTAACAACAGAAATAAACAAGTCCTCAGGTCCGTGGTGTGCCAGCTCCGAAATGTCAAACAAGTCGTTTGTGACCCTGGACATCAGCTTTCCGGTATTGGCATTGTCATAAAAGGAAAATGACAGTTTCTGAAGATGATTAAACAGATCTCTTCGCATATCGGCTTCCATGCGGGCACCCATAATATGACCCCAGGCTGTTATATAATACTGGCAAAGATATCTGACTATATATAAGAATAATAGTACTGCTCCCGTAAATAACACGATTCTCATCATATTATCCGGACGCTTTGAATAAACCTCGTCCATCAAATACTTGACAAGGGATGGAAACAGAAGATCAATACCTGACAGCACAAGAGCACAGAACATATCCATAAAGAACATGCCCTTGTAAGGCTTATAATATGAAATAAATTTTTTATACCTGTACATTTATAAT
>JAAYNO010000015.1 GCA_012520855.1 Clostridiaceae bacterium
CTTTTGCCATCCCTTCGGGCAGCTTTACAAGCCCTAAGTTGGACAATGTCCCTGAGCAAAGGTTTTCTCCCATTCGGGTATATAGGAACGGCATCAAGAGCTTTTTAAAAAACAACGGTATGATCCTGACCAGCCAATTCCGCTGCCCGCCCACATTTCTGGAAAGATATCTGCTTATTGCTTTTTCATTTGTCTGCGTGATCAAGGTTTCACGGACTATCTGCAGTATTTCATCAAAGCTGTATTTGCCGAGCCTGGGATCAATCTCGGGGATCACAAACAGTGAAAAGTTCCTAAGCGTTTTACTCGGATATATTGCTCTCATGTTGACAGGGACCTGCACAGCAACAGGGCGCTTTTTTGTGTTTTTGAAAACATTTATGTCCTGAAGCTCCTGCAGTGCATCAATGTATATAGCCACAAGAAGGGTCGTCAGTGAGACCTTCCTTTTTTTTGCTTCGCTTAGTATCGATTCCATAGGTATTACGCCTGTGGTGATTTGAACGGCTCCCGGCCTAAGAAGTTTTCCTTTGATGTGAAAAGCCTTTTTTCCTTTATCGGGTAATGGAAGGGGACTTTTATAAAAGCGATTATATGCATCCTCGGCGGCATCGTCGGAAAGCAATTCCACCGGAATATCCCCCGGTTCACCGACATTTTTCCCCAGACGCTTTAGATAATCATATACCAATGCTTTCAGGAATGTCAGCCCGCCGGTGCCGTCTGTCAATACATGACAAAATTCCACTGCAATTCTGGTCTGCCAGTATCGAACCCGGAACAAAAACCGGGTACCCAGCCTAGGATGCAGCCTGCCTAAGGGGTATCGAACATCCCTTTCTACACGGGGCAGCTTAGGGTTATGTTCAAGGTAGTACCAAAAAAAGCCCTTTTTTAACCTTACACGATAAAAGGGAAAGTTCTCAATAACCGCTTCAAGAGATTTTTGCAGAATCTTCGGATTGACCGTCTCTTTTAATGTCATTGAAATACGGAACATAGTGGTTATCCGATCGGACTGTATGGATGGGTATATCAAAGCCGCATTGTCCAGACGATACCAGACATGCTGCTCGGCATTCATATTTTGTTTTTTCCTGTTACCGGTACTCTTGCTCACTTAAATAAAATCCTCCCGAGTTTTTATGGTTCCATGCTTTATAGGTATTATATACGGATTTATTGTGATTGTCCGATCTCAGTTCCGAGGTATTTGCACATTTTATCTGCAAAACTAATACTTGAGCTCCCGGCAAATATTTTAACCTCTATTTTTTCTTGCAACATTATCAAGTTCCCCTTTCAAGATATCATCTTCTTTTTATATCGACATCATTCGTTCTTTTCAAAAAACTCTGTGATGCTTTTTGTGCTGGTTGTCCTAAGGCTTTGCCTTCGCTATCCGGATAAAACCCCGGATTATATGTATCTGTGATGATTCGCCTAGATTATGGTATAATTAAACCATATATTCTTTTATGAAAGGAATCAAGTAAAAATATGGCGAAGCGATCTAACAGTTCAATCAATATTTCTGTAAAAAGTAATAATCCTACCATAGCATTTTCGGCATCGGAATTGATTAAATACCTCAATAAAGCCAGAAAGGGGATTGCCGGTCAATTGAATGAAGCAGAATCATCGGAAGATGTGATTCAATTAGGACTTTATTCCGATTTCGGTATTGAGTCTGCTGCTAAAGACAGTCATTTCGACGATTCATATAAAATCGATGTAATAAACGGTACCGGATATATAGCTGGTGTCAACCCGCGGAGCGTGCTTTTGGGAGCATACCGCTTCCTGTATGAATTGGGATTCCGGTGGATAAGACCGGGCGAGGATGGCGAAATAATACCTGAAACAGTCGCAGAAGATCTTTCGGTAAACCTTGAAGGCACGCCGTCCTACAGGCACAGAGGCATATGCATAGAAGGCGCCGTAAGCTATGAAAATGTTTATGACATGATAGACTGGGCTCCCAAGCTTGGATTCAATTCATACTTTATTCAGTTCCGCGAATCATACGCGTTTTTTGAAAGATGGTACAACCATCTTAAAAATCCATATAAAACCCCTGAGGACTTCAGCGTTGAAAAATCAATCGAAATTGTCCGCTCCCTTGAGAGTGAGATCAAAAAAAGAGGTCTTCTGTATCATGCCGTAGGCCATGGCTGGACCTGCGAACCCTTTGGTATACCCGGCCTGAGCTGGGCGCAGAGAGTTTATGAAGTTGACTTTGAAACAGAGAAATATCTCGCCCTGGTCAACGGCAAAAGACAAATCTGGGATGGTGTTCCTCTTAACACCAACCTTTGCTATTCGAATCCCGAGGTCAGGAAAATCGTAATAAACAGTATAGCTGACTACCTCACCCAGCATAAGTATATCGACGTTCTGCACTTCTGGCTTGCAGACGGCCATAACAATCACTGTGAGTGCGAAAACTGCATAAAGCACTCCCCGTCTGACTTCTATGTGCTTATGCTGAATGAACTGGATGAGCTATTAACTGAAAAGGGTATCGATACCAAAGTTGTCTTCCTGCTATATTGTGAGCTTTTGTGGCCACCCGTAGAATATAAAATCAATAATCCCGGCAGATACATCCTTATGTTTGCCCCAATTACCAGAACCTATAGCCATTCATTTTCAACAGACAATATCCCGGATACCATTCCGAAGTATAAAAGGAACGATATCAGCTTCCCCTCATCTGTGGCAGAAAATCTGGCTTTCCTTTACAAATGGAGAAAAGGCTTCAGCGGCGACAGCTTTGATTTTGATTATCACTTTATGTGGGATCATTACTATGACCCAGGCCAATTTGAAACTGGAAGAATCCTGAATGAAGATGTAAAGAAGCTTGAATCCATCGGCCTTAACGGTTTTATAAGCTGTCAGGTACAAAGATGCTTTTTCCCGAACGGTCTTGGAATGACGGTATTAGGGAAAACCCTTTGGGACAAGTCTCTGGCGTTTGAAGATATTGCAAAGGAATATTTCAGGGATGCATATGGAACGGATGGCGACAAGGTAAGAGAATACCTGCGTAAGCTTTCGGCAATGTTCAATCCCCCGTTATTAAGAGGTGATGCGGACCGGTCTGATAAAGCTGCCCTTGAAGCTTACCGTCAAATTGAAGCTTTTGTTAAATCCTTTGAACCTGTTATAAGAAATAATTTGAACCACAGTAACCCGGCACTGGCTAAATCATGGGATCACCTGGATTTTCACAAGGACTTCTGCATCATGCATTCAAAAGTAATAGAAGCCAGATTGACCGGCGATATTGAGAAAACCCGTGAGAGATGGGCCAGCCTTAAGGATTTTCTATGTAAGAACGAAGACAGTATACAGCCGATTTTTGATATATTCGAATTCTTCGAGACCTTTGACATTATGACGACCTGGCTTTTGGACCGCTGACGAAGAATGTCAGACTGCACCGTAAAGAGAGGATTTGCCACCCTCTCTTTTTTTGTCTGCACAATAGTGCAAATTAAATACAAAAAGTGATAAATCTTTTTTCTTATTAAGAGGCTAAAATTAAGTTGTAGAGAACATTAAAGGAGTTGACTGATATGGATAAACCGGTATTGGTCATTATGGCGGCGGGAATTGGAAGCCGTTACGGCGGACTTAAGCAAATCGATCCAATTGACGACCAGAACCACCTTATAATTGATTTTTCTATTTATGACGCTATCAAAGCGGGCTTTGAAAAGGTCATCTTCATTATTAAACGAGAAATTGAGGCAGATTTTAAGGAACGCATCGGAGACAGGATCGAAAAATATATACAGGTTGAATATGTGTATCAGGATCCGGACGATCTTCCTGCGGGATTTAAAAGACCTAAAGGAAGAGTCAAGCCCTGGGGCACCGGACATGCTGTTTTAAGCTGTTTGGGAAAGATAAATGGTCCCTTTGCGGTAATAAATGCTGATGATTATTATGGCCAAAGCGCTTTTAAACTTATATACGAAAGGCTTGCCAATACTCATGATGATGAGAAATATCGCTACTGTATGGTAGGGTATGTTATCGAAAATACGCTCACAGATCATGGACATGTGGCAAGAGGCGTGTGCAGCGTCGGTTCTGACGGGTATCTCATAACCATTAAAGAAAGAACTCGAATTGAAAAATTGAACGACGGCCCGGCCTACACCGAGGACGGCGGAAAAACCTGGACAACTATTCCTGAAGGCTCAATTGTATCAATGAATATGTGGGGCTTTACAAAAAGCATATTAGATGAGTTAAACAACAAATTTGCAGAATTTCTTAAAGAAACCTTGATCAAAAATCCACTTAAAGGTGAATATTTCTTGCCTGATGTTGTCGGAGCACTGCTTAATGAAGGAAAAGCAACTGTCCGGGTGCTGAAATCTCTGGATAAGTGGTATGGTGTAACATACAAAGAGGATAAAGAAGTTGTCGTCTCAGCAATAGCAAGGTTCAAGGAAAACGGCATATATCCTGAAAAGCTTTGGGGGTAGCAATATTAGTATGTTAGGGGGTATATAAAAATGACGAGAGAACAAGCTTGCGCAAAAATCGATGAAGCCATCAGCCAAATGAATTATGAGGGAACCGCAATCGAGCATTACAGATATGGAAACGGACATATAAATGATACCTTTGTTGTTTGCAGACTGAATAATAAAACAAACACAAAGTATCTGCTTCAGCGTATGAATCACGAAGTTTTCAAAAACCCTGGGCAGCTTATGAAAAATATTGTCGGCGTTACTTCTTTTTTAAGGGACAAAATAATAATAAACGGCGGAGATCCTAAAAGGGAGACTCTGAATGTCGTGCCTACCAAGGACGGGAACAGCTATTATGTTGACAGCATAGGAAGCTATTGGAGAAGCTATTTGTTTGTTGATGACACTATCAGCTATGATTTGGTTGAAAGGACTGAAGATTTTTATTTAAGCGCTGTTGCCTTCGGCAATTTCCAAAGGCTTCTGGCCGATTATCCTGCCCATACCCTGTACGAAACCATAAAAGATTTCCATAACACAAAAGTTCGTTTTGAAAACTTAAAAAAGGCAATAGAAAAAGATGTTTGCAGCAGAGTAAAATACGTTCGGGAGGAAATAGAATTTGCCCTTGCAAGGGAGGCTGACACGGGCATTCTTGTAGATATGCAGGAAAGTGGAGAATTACCCTTAAGGGTTACTCATAATGATACCAAGCTCAATAATATCCTTTTCGATAAAGAAACCAAAAAGCCTGTATGCATAATCGATCTGGATACGATAATGCCTGGTCTTTCCATAAACGACTTCGGCGACTCCATAAGATTCGGGGCATCAACCGGGGCAGAAGATGAAAAAGATTTGTCTAAAGTCAATTTTAGTCTTGAATTATACGAAGCCTATGTAAAAGGCTTTATTGAAGGTACTGCAGGAAGCCTGACCAAAAATGAACTTGATATGCTTCCCATGGGAGCAAAGCTTATGACCTATGAATGCGGTATCCGTTTCCTTACTGATTATCTGGAAGGAGATACATATTTCAGGATCCACAGGGAAAACCATAATCTTGACAGATGCCGCACGCAATTCAAACTTGTCTCCGACATGGAGGAAAAGTTTGATATAATGAAAGAGATTGTTAACAAGTATGCATAATGTCATCCTGCAAAGCTAAGGATCTGACTCTGTCATCCTGAACAAAGAACATGTGTAGCATGTTCTCAATATGAAGGATCTTGAAAAGATTCTTCACTACGCTGGCGCTTCGTTCAGAATGACAAATAGAGAGTGAATTGGCTTCGTTTAGAATGACAAATAGAGAGTGAATTGGCTTCGTTCAGAATGACAAAAGGTCAGACTGTCATTCTGAGTGAAACGAAGAATCTTTAATAAAGAGACCAGGAGGGTTATACATGGCAGTATTAGTTACCGGCGGTGCCGGGTATATCGGAAACCACACCTGTGTGGAGCTTTTGAATGAAGGATACGATGTAATTGTAATAGACAATTTAAGCAATTCCTCCGAAAAATCACTTAAGAGAGTTGAAGAAATAACGGGAAAAAAGCTGACCTTTTATAAAGCTGATTTGTTGGATAGGGAAGCTGTCGAAAACATCTTCAGGAATGAGAAAATCGATTCGGTCATCCATTTTGCAGGGCTAAAGGCTGTTGGAGAATCAGTATCCAGGCCTCTTGAGTATTACTACAACAATATTACCGGAACATTGGTCCTATGCGACATTATGCGCAAATACGGAGTAACGGATCTGGTATTCAGTTCCTCGGCTACCGTTTACGGTAATCCAAAGACTGTACCGATAAAAGAGGACTTTCCTCTCTCGGTCACCAATCCCTACGGCAGAACAAAGCTTATGATAGAGGAAATTTTAAGGGATCTTTACGTGTCCGATAACACATGGAATATTGTGCTTTTAAGGTACTTCAATCCGGTCGGAGCTCATAAAAGCGGTAGGATAGGCGAAGATCCCAGGGGGATTCCCAATAATTTAGTTCCCTATATCACTCAGGTTGCCGTCGGCAAACTTGATTTTCTGGGCGTGTTCGGCAACGATTATGATACTCCTGACGGAACAGGCGTGCGGGATTATATCCATGTCGTTGATTTGGCAAAGGGTCATCTTAAGGCCTTAGAAAAACTCAAGGAAAGCAAAGGCGTGTTAACATATAACCTGGGAACCGGTAAAGGCTATAGCGTTATGGAAATGCTGAAAAGCTTTGAAAAGGTATGCCAAAAGCCAATAAAATATAAGATAATGCCCAGAAGGCCGGGCGATATTGCCACCTGTTACGCAGATCCCACAAAAGCCAGGGAAGAGCTCGGCTGGGTTGCCGAAAAAGGACTTCCGGAGATGTGCGAGGATTCCTGGAGATGGCAGAAAAACAACCCCAACGGGTATGAAGAATAACCCCTCTCCAATCATCCTTTGCTGCGCTGAGAATGACGATTATCGCACACTATTTCAGCCCGATTTCCCAAGGGCCTTTCATAGTATATTCAATATCAAACTTAAGATTTATCTTCCTTGTTTTTTCTATTTCATCAAATGTAGCAAACGAATACCCTCTTTGCTCAATACCCCATAAATCTGAGTATGCGCTTTGTGAAACCAGTCGAAAGCCTCCCAATGTTTCCGGTATTTCCAATGAGGGTATTACTCTTAATACGGTTTCCGCACTACCTTCTCCCTTAGTGGCGCTTGCCAGTATTCTCAAGCAATTATATTTTTTGAATTCCTCTGGCAGCATCGGATCTCCGGCTGGTATAAGTGAGCCGTTTTCTATCAGAATTCTGCTGCCAGGCATATCCAATACTTTATTAATCCTGATTTCCTTTCCCAATTCCGGCATGGCTACTTTTATACCATTCTGGTCATATCTCCGGGAATAGAAGATTTGAGGCACCACAAGCTTAAGTCCCTCTGTTTCCTCTGGAATATCGAAGTGCAAATTGTTGATCCGCTCATTATTCTGTTTCCTTTTCCCATCATCAGGCTTATAAATATTGCCCTTCTTATCAATAATGTGAACGCTGTCCTTAAGTACTTCCTTTTCCGGCTCATACAAGTGAAACCTGATATCCTTAAAATCCTTTGGCGCTACAGCGCTTATCAGAACCTCAAGGGTACTGCCTTGCCTGCTGGTTTCGGCAAAGATCATGACATCGTCTATTATTGCAACATTATCCATACTTTCAGGTGTTGTTCCTTTAGTAACAGGCGACATTTCTATTTCAATCAGACTTTTAAAGCTTTCCATTTCGAATTTGAAAGTCTTCTGCTTTATGTTTGCATCATCAAGGTAAAAGCTTGTGTCTATAAAGTATACCCTGCTTTCAAAAGAAGGCCCCCCAAAGACAGAATGACCGGATTTGATTCTTTCATTCCCGCTTAACATAAACAGAGCTGGTGCGGTTTCTGCAGCATAGAATTTTTTAAATTCCACTGGATCTGTAATATCCTCGCCAGCAGTACCGACATTGGTCTTAATGTATAAATTCAGGGTTTTATCTTTTATATATGCTGATTTTACTTCTACAAACATTTCTCCGTCTGTTACCCTCACAGGGTTCTCAAGAACACTAACGATTCTGCCTGACTCATCGCTGTTCTGAACAACACCCACCCCTGGAATAAATGAAAATATCTTCTTACAGAGGGCATTTACAGCAGTGCCCGGGATGAACGCCGTTGATAAAATGAATAGTATAGATGCTGCAGCGATGATTCTTAATAAGCTCCACCTTTGTTTTACCCTGTTTAAGGTTTTTTCAAGTATCTTTTGTTTGATAGAAAATTCAATAGTATATGAAGATTCATCAATATTGCTTGTAAACATATCCAGATTCCTGCTCTCAGACATATCTATACCCCTCCCTGGCCATGAGGCTTTTAAGCTTTTCCCTGCCCCTTGAGATTCGCTTGTATACATTATCTTTTGTGATCCCCAATTCTTCCGCTATAGATTCAACACTGATACCTAAAACAAAGCGTTTGTAGAATATTTCATTGTCGGGCGGAGCAAGCTCCTGTAAAAACGATATTACCGAATTATCCGTTATCTTTGTATATTCTGCATCAGAAACAGAAAGGTCTTCCAGTTCATCAATAGAGACCATATTGGCATGCTTGACTTTTTTCCTGAGAAAATCTATGGCCAACCCCCTGGAAATCAATATTACCCAGGTCTTAAAGGAGGCCCTGGAGCTATCATACTTGTTTATTTTCTTCCAGACTGTAAAGAGAATATCGCTGATACACTCTGAAATGTCATCGTCGCTAAAAATCCCAATATTCTTCAAGATAAAGGACATCAGCCCCCCGTATTTATCCAGGAAATGGCTCAGACCTTCCTGTTTTCTTGCCACGATCAAGGCAAGTATTTCCTCGTCATTCATTCTTTCACCTCTATTGATCTCTTCACCTAAATATCCGCAAATAAAATATGTTTTTGGACAAAAAAACAGCATGGAACTTGACCACTATTAAGGAATAAAATTCGCTCAAGGTAAAAGACTGAAGCGTTCTCTGGAAATCTCGGAACGGTTTTTTACCGATGTGGCATATTCCGAGGGCGTCATTCCCGTCACTTTTTTGAAATGTCTTGAAAAATAATGGATTGAAGAGTACCCCAGTATTTCGGCAATCTCAGTGAAATTATAGGTATCTTCCCTGATATATCGTTTTGCCGTGTCAATCTTCATTTTATGGTAATATTCGATTACCCCCGAGCCTTTTCTCTCACGGAACAGCTTCTGCAGGAATGAATACCCGACCTGGTTATCCCTGCAGATATCCTTCATGGTGATATTTTTATTGATATTAGCTTCAAGGTACATAATAACTTTGTTCAGTATATCAAGATCCGTTTGCTCCTTTATGGACGAGGTAGTTTTTATATTTGACCAGTCCACTGCGCCCTTGCGATAAAACTGTATCAGCATACGCTCAAGGCTGATCTTGATCATCTGTTCGGCGCCAAAAGCCGCATCTTCCTTACGCTCAAGTTTAGTCAGATTCGGGTCGTTCAATGGTGATGAAAAAGCGTCTACAGCCTCGCTGATTATGCTCGCAAGGAGATTTTTCTCACTGTCGCTTACTCTCAGTATTTTATTCTCAAAATAAGCCATAGCCGGACTATGGCACTCAAACGCAACCACAACAAGATTTGGGGCTATTTTGCCGTTAGCGACAACATTATGAAACTCCATGGGCTTATGGAAAATTATATCCCCGCTTTTCAGAACATGGCGTAAATCATCGGTATTCACCGTAACCTCACCTTTGTCAACATAAAGAAACTCCCAAAAATCATGAGTCTCACCGGGAAAATAAAATTTGCTAGTATACTCAAAATAATGAACAGTAACAAGCTTTTCAACTATTATGTCCTGATTCAATAATGTGCTTTCATAATTCATAATATAACCCACTTGCCCCAATAATCAATTCTATAGTATGACCAGGATACTTATATAATAATATATACCTCAATTATGGACAAATAAATATAAGACATAATAAAGACGTACATTCAACTTGAATCTGTGTAAAAATACTGCGCCATATTAAAGAGCAGAGCCCAGGCAAGGCAGGAAACCTTACCATGGACTCTGTTCCGTTTCATATGTCATTTTGAATGAAGCAAAGCGGAATGGTTCCGAATTTGCTTTATTCGGCCAATAACTTATGCAGTATCTCCATAAGGTTTATTGGTTCTGATGTTTTTTAGTATTCTTGAGCATGAAATACCTATTGACTCTGTTTTCTTCTGCGAGGATACTTCATCAAGCTCTTCAAGGCTTCCAAGCCAGACCGCTTTGCCGTCAGCATTTTCAAGCAGCTCATAGTAACCGGAGCCTTTTATGTCTTTCAAATATACTTGATATAAATCCCCGCTTCCTGAAGTCAGAAAGCTGTAATCACCAATTATTGTAAACCTGGAAATAAACTTGTCATTGATTGTTTTGGAATTCAAAAAATTAGTCAGGCTCTGTATCAGCTTTGTTCTGGTATCCAGCTCAATTGAATTTGGATCAACGGAAAAATAGTCCCTTACATCAGCCGAAGAAATAGCCTCTGATGTTTTTAGTTCGACCACTGATGTTGAAAGATTGAAATATTCCTCCATACTCATGATTGTCTGCAAAGAAGACTGGGTCACTTTTTCTTTTATCGACCGTGCTGTACTGGAGTAAGATACGATCCCCAAAACTATAATAAACGCAACAGGAATCAGTGATGATATTGTCAGTTTTATTTTTAAGCTTTTTTGCACCCTATTGATAAAAAATGTTCTTA
>JAAYNO010000260.1 GCA_012520855.1 Clostridiaceae bacterium
AGTCTAATCATATGGAAGTTCTACTCTAAAAGAAAAGAGCAGGAAAGCGCTGGCTTTAAAATAGAAATTAAGACTCGCTATTTAATACAAAGAAATGCGGCATAGGCACAAGGGTGTCGGGGTGTCGTTTAGGGTGTCGGTTTTGCAGAAAACCGGCTGTTTTTATATACAGGAGGATTTGAGATGCCTACAATCACAAAGAAACAGTTAGAAGATTATGAGCAGCTGTGCCGGGACCGAAACAATGGTCGCTTGCTGACTCTGGACGGTCTGCGTTTCATCTGCGAGGCCAATAACTATGATCCGGAAGCCATCGGTCGGCACTTCCTTGATGTGCTGGCTAAAATACAGCAGCAGTAGAGTTATTCACACTTCGGTGATATAATTTGATTAGTAACATGGTGAGGAGGAATATAATAATGCCAGACAAGAAAAAGAAACGAAAAAACATAGTTGACTCCGTCACCTATGCGTACATACGAAAAATCAAGAAATGGATGTTTTGCCCAGCTTGTCAGCATGGGAAAATGACCATAAATAAAAAGTCTACACTTTGGACCTGTGAGGACTGTGGATATAAGCTCTCAGCTGACGAGTTTGAAGATGGTTACGTATTCTGGTTTTGTGATGAGTGTGGTACGTACCTCAATATCCAAGACGGATTTGACAGAACGGCAACACGACATATTTGCGGAAATTGTGGATATGAGAACGATACGACTTTCGACAATGTAAAAGGCATCTGTTCGGATTGTGGAAAAGTTATCCCGGACCCTGACGGAACATTATGCATTGAATGTAAAATGGCACGTAAAGAAAAAGCAAAAGAGTGGCTAAAAACTGCAGGTAAAGTTGTGGGTGTTGCAGCGGCTGTTGTTGGCACCGTATATCTTGCGTCGCAGTCGTCTGACGATGATAACGATACCAACTATGCATATCTCCCGGATGAAGACGGTATGAGGTGTGCAAATTGCGGAAATACAGATGAAAGCACCTTGTGGGATGAAGGAGACACTATTTATTGCTCCATTTGTGCCCATCGAACATCTGTGGAAACGGGAGAAGACGATGTGGTTGAATGTCCATATTGCCATAGAATGAGGGATAGAAAAGCCTTGTATTGCAGATATTGTAATGATTCAACATGGCAGAGTAGCACGGAAGAGGAGTTTGAAGAAACGGACAAGCTACTCAAAGAAATGGGCTATTAAGTGGCAAAAAATCCGTTTGAGCGAACAGAAACTTTGAATTTACAAAAGGAATGGTATAAAGTTTATGACATACACACAGTTAGATAAGTTGCTGTATCAGGCAATGAAGGTATCAGCAAAAGCGAGAAAAATCAAACTATCGGCTGAACATGTATAAAGCCGAAAACGAATACATCTGTTACTTACCAGTATGGCGTAAGACCTGCAGCACCGGTATCCAAGGTTGCAGAAGAACCGGCACCGTACAATGCTCCGCAAGTTAGTGAAGGCTCGATTGTTATTCATAAGAGCTTCGGCGAAGGCACCGTTACAAAGCTGGATAAGGCACAGAAACATATCCGTGTTAAATTTGCTGTTGGTGAAAAGACATTTATTTTCCCTGATGCCTTTAAGCAGGGATTCTTGAAAACGAAGTAAAATTAGGATGGCGACGGAGAGTATGCCACCGCAGGAGGTAAAACATGATTGATATCGTAAAATTAAGGCCCATACTCGCGGGGTATAAGGCATACTTTCCGAGCCATTGGGAAGACGAAAAATATAAGTGGGAGGCAATAAAGCACTTCCAAGATCACTGGAATATCGATGCTGAAAACTTTGGTGAGATGTTCAAAACAGCCACAGATAAGACTTTTAATCTGCTGGCCTCTGGCTATGCCTATCCGAGAGGCATGATTGTCAATTTTGCCAAAGCTGACGATTCCACAGTCCGTCAAATGTTCCGTGATCTGTTTAACGAATCTCGTGACCTTGCAGCAAGAGTGGATGCTTTCCAAGCTGCGTCCGAAACAATCCGTGCAAAACATGATGATGGAACATGGCGCAATCACTACCAGAATACAAATGCTATCAGCACCTACCTTTGGCTGATGTATCCGGACAAGTATTATATTTACAGGTATGAGATTTTCCGTGATGCCGCCACTGAATTGAATTCTGAATATAGACCGAAGCGAAATGGCTCTATTGATAGCCTGCTGGGTGGATTTGATCTGTATGATGAAATCAATAAAGTCCTCTGTGAAGATGAGGAATTGGTGGCGATGTTGCGTGAGTCCATCGATGACACTTGCTATCCTGACCCGAAGCTGAAAACAGCGACTATAGACGTTGGTTTCTATTTGAGCAGATTTTTCCTCGAAGAAAAGAAAGCAGCCCAAGAGGAAGAAGGCTGGTTTCCGAAGGACTATAATCCTGATATTACCGTGTCTGAATGGGTGGAAATGTTGAATGACACCTCGGTATTTACACTGAATGCGTTGCAAATTATGAAGCGCATGAAGGATTACGGTGGACAAGCCACTTGTACGCAGTTGGCTATCAAATACGGCGAAACGAAAAACTTTTACAACTCTGGTTCGACAGCACTGGCTCGTCGTGTTGCCGAGAAAACTGGTTGTGAAGTTATGACCAAAGACAATGACAATGCAAAATGGTGGCCAATTCTGTATATGGGTAAGGATGCAAGCGCAAGCGAAAGCGGCTCGTATATTTGGCGTCTTCGCAGCGAATTAGCTAAAGCCCTTGATATGGTAGATTTGTCTGAAGTGCCTCTTTATGTAGATGCGGCTCCTGCAATATGGAAGATTAGCCACGGAACAGAAAGCACTGGTATTTCCGATGTAAATAAGAATATTTTCATGGAGCGTAATGTGGTTGTTGTTCATAGCGCCACAAAAGCAAAAGCTACATCCAAGGTTTCTCAAGGTCAGGCATTTACTGAAACCATCAAGAAGGGTGACTATTTTTACCTTTGCTATGGAAGTAGCATTCAGTTGCTCGGCCAGTTCACAAGCGAAAATGCTGTTGAAAATCCTGAAATGATGGATGGTTGGTATGAGCGTGAGTATCGTGTAATTGCTCGTACAAACAATACCGCAGCTTATGATGGTACTAAAAAATGGTGGACACCAAACGACAACTCTACTTGTATTAAGGTGGACGAGAGCGATCATGCACTTTTTGAAGAATTGATTCTTCAGCCATATTTCGATATGAGTGTTGGAGATTTGTTCAGCGGTGCCAACGAGCCACGACGCTACTGGTGGTTGACCGCAAATCCGAAAGTTTGGAGCTTTGCGGATATTAAAATTGGCGAAGAGCAAAGTTACACTCTCTATAACGAAAACGGAAATAAGCGCAGAGTGTTCCAGAACTTCTTGGATGCCAAAGTTGGCGATGTTGTTATTGGCTATGAAGCTAACCCTGTAAAGAAAATTGTAGCTATCGCAGAAATCACGCAGGCCAACGATGGTAATAACATCTATTTCGTAAAGGCAGAAGGCCTTTCTGTTCCAATTGAATATTCCGTTCTCAAGGGATATCCGGAACTGGAAAAAATGGAGTTCTTTGTTCAGCCGAATGGAAGTCTTTTCAAACTCACCAAGGGTGAATTTGACTTTATCATGGATATTATCCGTGAAGAAAATCCCGTGAAGCCTGCTACAGCAACGGTGACTAAATATACAAAGGCTGATTTTTTGAGCAAGGTGTTTATGACCAAAGAACGCTACGATGTTCTGGAGGCGTTGCTCCGCAATAAAATGAATATCATTTTGCAGGGCGCTCCGGGTGTTGGTAAGACCTTTGCTGCTAAAAAGCTGGCCTATGCAATGATGGGTGAAGTAGA
>JAAYNO010000092.1 GCA_012520855.1 Clostridiaceae bacterium
AATCGTTCCCGAGCTTGAGCTCAAGGACCCCTACATCAGGGTAAAAATCAGTAAGAATGATACTGATGCCTCATATAAGCTGACAGCTTTAGCAGCAGCTTTTGCTGCAAGAATAAATAACCCCGATGCTTCCAAGCTCTTCTCCTATGTACAGAACAACTATTCCAGAACTCAGTATATAGGGGTTGAAAAAGTGTTGTACTTGTCAGAAATGGCTCAGATACTTCCTGATACCAAGGCGTCCGTTGAATATATTATGAACGGGAAGACCTACACTGCCGACCTCCAAGATGGTTATTGCGAAGTGGTGAAGGTTCCATCGATCAATATAGGCAAACTGAGAATCACAAAGGTTTCCGGTGAAGTTTCTGTATTGTCGCTTTTTACAAGCTCCTTTACCGATAATGTCAAGAATGACGCCGGCCTTACTTTATCCAGAAAATACTACGATGCAGCTACGGGACAGGAAAAGACCACCTTTAAGGCCGATGATCTGGTCAAGGTAGAAATCACTTATACAATTGACAAGGCAGCCATTGACAACACCTATGAGATAAGCGATTATGCTCCCGCTGGCTTAAAACCGCTGGATAATCCATGGCGCTATGGTGTGAAAGATTTGACCGGCTGCTGGTACAGACAGTTTGACGGACAAAAGGTGACCTTCGTGGTAGGAAAGTATGATAAAAACAATACGCCCAAACCGCTGGTTTACTATGCAAGAGTCGCCAGCCCCGGAGAATATGTCGCTGAAGGCACAATAGCCCAGGGCTATATAGTAAAATCCAGCATCGTCACCCTCGAAAACACAAAGATTGTTATCGAATGAGTATCGTGAGTATCGGGGACGGTCCTTTTCACTCATTTTGAATATCGGGGACTGAATATCGGGGACGGTTCGAACTGCTGAAAAACTCCGGGTTTTGTCATTCTGAACCGTCCCCTTGTGCACTTAAAAAAGATTCCAGGGGTATTGGTCTGGCGGAGAGGATGTAAACGTCATCCTCTCTTTTGTTACAGGATGGAATACTGATAATTCATATGACCAAAGGGCTAATTGATGCTCCTTATTCCCAGGATGACCATATTTGGTGTCACCGAAGAGCGGTGTACCGTTATTGGCCATTTGCACACGTATCTGATGGCTCCTGCCCGTGAGCAGGTTTACTTTAATCAAGCTGATACCTTCTGTCCGGCCAATCACCTCATAATCCAGAATTGCTTGCTTTGATCCTGGTGTTCCCGGTTCTACAACGCTAACCACATTCACTTTTGTATCTTTAAGGAGATGATCGTCAAGACGGCCTTTTAAATTCTCCGGACAGCCTTGCACTACACATAGATATATCTTTCCCATTTCATGCTCGCGGATCTGTTCGGAAAGCCTTGAGGCGGCTTTTGAAGTCTTTGCGAAGATCATTACGCCTCCAACCGGCCGGTCAAGTCTGTGCACCAGCCCAAGAAAGACATTTCCGGGCTTATTGTACCGAATTTTTATATCATCCTTTAATAGGGTCAATAAATCCAGGTCTCCGCTGATATCGCCTTGCACAGGAATATTAGGAGGCTTGACCACAACAAGCAAATGATTATCTTCATAGAGAATTTTGATTTGCATCATAAAAGGCCTTCCGGTTTGGTTTTGCCAGTTTATTGTATCATTGTTTCATGGCCATATACAAGGGATCAACAAGGGGACGGAGTTGTTGTTTAAGTGGTACAACTCCGTCCCCCTGCCACTTTGCCACTATCCTGCATCTGTTAGAACAGCTTGCTTATAATTTCCGCAAGTCTTATTTTCGAGCTTTCAACCAACTCAATGATGCGGAATTTTATTTTCACCGGGACATTTCCTTTATTGGTGATATCGGTTATCAATCTGTAATTGTCATCCCCTAATTCCTGTCTAAGACGGCTCATTGCCTGTTCATCCAGTCTCAGGCTGCTGGCATCGGCAACGCAAAGGGGCGGGAACATTATGCACCACCAATTTTGTCCTTTTGCCTCTCCCAATTCAACACGTATAGCTTCATACATTCCCGCTGGCAGGGCCAGACCGTCGTATTCTTTAGTAGGAAAAGCATAAACTCCATACTTCACATTCACTGACTCATCCGATCCGTTTTCCTTCATTACATCCGAGGCTATTTGCTTAATTAAGGGAAGACTGCTTTTTAAATAATCTGCAGCTTCTTTCCTGTCAGCACCATCCGGGTATTTTTCATGCATATGAGTAAGAATGGCATCCCGAACCTTCAGCTTCAGTTCCTGATCGGTCTGTTTATCACTATTTGCAACTATATGAAGTCTGACGACATTATCTGCAATCTTTCCTTGAGCGGTTCCCCCATAAACTATACAAAGAATAAAAATCACCAGCAGAAACTTTGATGCTGCAGATAAAAGCTGTATTGCTCTTCCGGTATCATTAATCGCAGCAAATACCTTTTTCCCATTAATTTTCATAAAAACCTCCTCACAAAAGAGATCAAAACTATTTTCCGCCTTTGCGGGCACCAATCATTCTTTTGAGGGCAAAACTTCTTTTCCGGTAAAAATTTTTAAGCTTTTCTGCTCTATTTCAATTATTCTCAGAAACTATGATTTCAATTCAGACGGTCGAATTTCCCATAGCAGAAAACATGGCGTGAATTTTACCCAGGATTAGCGACAAATTATGATTTCAAAAATACAAATTCATTAATTTCAGGAAATACAATTTAATCATACTGCTGCACTATGGAATTTTACACTCTATTAATAGCTCTCTGATTCCGATATAATCATATAGAGGAGATATGGTATGAAAATTCCCGATTTGCCTGATGTTTCGGCAATATTAAACAGAAAAATAGCAGAGATCCAAAGCCGCTTGCCTATAAAAATGAAGACCTCCACTAATAAGGTCAGCTTCAGCGAGGAGTTAAATAAGGCAACTGCTTCGGCTGCCGTCTCCGGGGAATCTGCAGCTCCTGTAATTGACCCCTCATTATTGACAGGGAACATTAAGAATAATAATAGTAAGACTAAATATCCTTTGGTCTCCGGCTCATACGAATCCGTTTACCCGAGGCTTTCCCAATTGGAAATCCAGGAGTTGATGCCCAGGATCAACGCTGCTATAGAAACTTATTCGAAAGCATACGGACTTGACCCTAAGCTTATCCGTGCGGTTATTAAGGAAGAGTCCGGATTTCAGCCTTTCGCCCTGTCGACTTCAGGCGCTATGGGACTGATGCAGTTGATGCCGGGTACGGCTGCAGGGTTAGGTGTTACCGATGCATATAATATCGAGCAGAATATATTAGGAGGCACCCAGTATCTTTACTATCAGTTAAAAGACTTTGACGGCGATCTATCACTGGCTCTGGCAGCTTATAACGCAGGTCCCAATGCTGTTAAACAATATGGTGGGATCCCTCCTTATGAGCAGACCCAGAGATATGTAAAAAAAGTGCTTAGTACATACCAAATGTATCAAGCCCTTGAGGATAATTAACAGGCTTATCCACATAATCCACAGAGTTATCCACATATAAAACGGGCAATATAAGCTATTTTATGAATATTTTCCACAACAAAAAACAAGAATGTGGACAGGTTTGTCCACATTTTCGCGTTGGTCAGGCTTGAATAATTTACTCATTTTTGTGAGTAAAGGGGCGGTGACTTTTTAATGTGTTCCGGTGCCAATGTAATCGTCGGAGGCGCGTCTGTCGGCATAATATGCAATGATATCCCCGGTCATGAGCTGCCAGCCTCCCTGATCCAGGTTATAGCCCTCTAATGCCCAGC
>JAAYNO010000093.1 GCA_012520855.1 Clostridiaceae bacterium
CTAATAATTGTTGACATGCTTCCCCGCATTCTTAATACACTTAATGAAAAGAATGCCGCAAAAGCCCATAAGTACCTTGAGAAAAAACTTAAGGTCGAAGTGATTACAAAAACGAAGATAACTGAAGCAACAGAAAACAGCCTGGTTTATGAAGGCGGCGAAATCGAAACAAAAACAATTATATGGGCTGCGGGTATTAAGGCTTGTGACGATACTGAAGACTGCGATCTTGACAGAATTAACGGGCAGCGAAGAGTAAAAGTGGACGAATTCTGCAGAACTGAAAATAAAAATGTTTACGCGGTAGGAGACCTGGGCGGTTTGACTGACGAGAATGGCTTCCCTTATGCTGCTATGGTAGAGAACGCCATCCAGACTGCTCATGGAGCTGCCGAGAATATACTTAATGATATTCGTGGAAAAGATCAAAAAAAGGTAACAGTAAAATTCCATGGCACAATGGTCAGCGTCGGCAATTATTTCTGTGTTTCCGAGATCATGGGCAAAAGTCTCCCTGTCTGGCTTTCGATTGTAATGAAGTTCATGGTGAATATCCATTATCTATGGGAAATAACTGGTTTCAGAGGAGTATCCAAGTATCTCTACCATGAGGTTCTGGAAAGAAGACAAAGAAAGATCCTTATAGAAAAACACTGGTCTACCCGTATTCAGGCATGGTGGCTTACTCCCCTCCGTCTTTTCTTAGGCGGGATGTGGCTCTATGAAGGAATAGTAAAAATTGCAGATGGCTGGCTTAAATCCCCTAAGCTTGCAGCGTTCTTAGGTATGGCATCCGATGCTGCAAGTGCCGCAACCAGCGCTGGTTCCTATGTAACAAGAATAGACGAAACCGGTATCATTAAAACAGGTATACTGAATTTCTTCATAGGTACCGAAACTCGCCTGGTAGAAGGTATTGATATAAGCGCACAACATTTTTCCAGAATTGAGTTTTTCCATTTTGGAAATTTTAATCTTGTACCCTGGTTCTTAAAAAATGTTGTTTTAGCAAATGATGCTGTTGCAATGTTCTTCCAGATTATGGTCGTAATATTGGAGGTGCTTGTAGGGCTGATGCTTATAGGCGGTGCATTCACATTTATCGGTTCTTTGATTTCCTTTGGATTGATGATGATGTTTATGTCGTCAACAGGGATCTATGAAAAGAGCTGGTGGATGATATTTGCATCAATTGCAACTATGGGCGGAGCAGGCAGAGCATTCGGACTTGACTACTACCTCATTCCCTATCTGAACAATGTTTGGGAGAGCTTCTGGAAGAATAAAAAATTCAGGCTTTTCTTCAAAGGTAGTCTGGACAGATTTGATTGATGTTCCTTTAATGCCTTCATTCGCTGTAATCCGGGAGGTTAATCGCATTGTGGAGCAATTTTCCGGCTATTAAAGAAGAAATGGCCGCGTTTGAGCAATATATAGAAAAAAAGCTTACTTCCAGAAACAGTTTTTTAAAGAATGCATCAAAGGAAGTGGTTTTATCGGGTGGAAAAAGGCTGCGTCCGGCATTTGCCATAATAGCTGCTCTGCACGGAGATTATGACAGAAGCAGAATTTTCCCTGCTGCTGCTTCAGTAGAGATACTGCATGCCGCAACACTTGTTCATGATGATATTATAGATAATGCCAAGATAAGAAGAGGACAACAGACTATTTCGGAAAAGCACAATACCAATCTGGCTGTTTATACCGGAGACTATCTTCTGACAAAGTCTTTGCGTTTGCTTCTGGAAACAGGCTTAAAACCAGAAAAGCTTGATGTATTGGCAAGGTCGATATCTCTTCTTTGTGAAGGTGAAGTTGAGCAATACCTTAGCAAGTATTCGGTGGTGAGTGTATACCAATACCTTAAGCGTATTCTGAGTAAAACAGGTATACTTTTTTCAGCATCTATGATATTGGGTGCTAAGACTGCTTATCTTTCCGATGATGAAACAAGACGGTTCGGACACTTTGGAATGTGCTTCGGTGCGGCTTTTCAAATAAGAGATGATCTTAAGGATCTGCTCTCGGAACAGGCGACTGAAGGCAAGCCTGTGTTAAATGATTTGAAAGAAGGAATAGTGACGCTGCCTGTTATAATGGCAGTTAAAAATAACCCCGGTTTTTTAAAGGAAGTAACTGATTATTTTAACGGTTACGGTGATATAAATATTATATTGCGCAATATTTTGGCATCAGGCGGAGTGAAAGACGCGGAGAGGCTAAAAAACCGTTATATTGAAAAATGTAGAAATATAATAAAAGACATACCACGAACCCCTTATACCAATGCTATGAGCGAAATTGTGGACTGGTTGTAAAATAGACCGTCTGAACACGAAGCTCTTTGCATATATTGAATTTTCAGGAGGACATTATGAAGAAAGTACTGGCACTCACATTAGTAGCAGTTCTGTTGGCAGGATGCGGTGCAGCAGCATCTGTTAAAACAGGACTCGGACAAAACATTTCAATCGCAAAGTCAAGTGACGCGACAGCAGAAGCTGAGGGCCTTGCGCAGGTAGACACAGTTATGGCTGCGGTTACAGTTGACTCTGCAAAAAAAATCCTTGGTGTTGTGATTGACACAGCACAGGTTAGGGTTAATTTTGACACTGCGGGAAAAATTACTACCGATCTTAATGCTGAGCAGAAGACCAAGGTTGAGATTGGCGATGCTTACGGTATGAAGAAAGCTTCTTCTATCGGAAGAGAATGGTATGAACAGATTGCTGAACTTGAAAAATGGATGATCGGTAAGACTATTGACCAGATTACCGCGGTCAAAAGCCCTGCTGATGAGGCTGACCTTAAATCAAAGGTAACAGTTTCGATCAGCGATTATCAGGCAGCAGTAGCAGAGGCGGTATCAAACGCCAGATGATACTGTTTACTTAGTTTTGAAACCCCTTCTATTAAGGAGGGGTTTTACTTTAGTATGAGGTTTATATGAAAAAGACATTGAGCTTGCTGATCCTAATATTTGTCATATTTGTTTCCGGTTGTTCGGGCAATCAACCCGGATATACCAAGTACTCCTATGAATTTTTAGGGGTATTTGATACTGTCGTACAGTTTATAGGCTATGCAAAGAATCAGGATGAGTTTAAGGCTATATCCGAGATCGTGGAGAGCAGGTTTATCGAACTTAATAGGCTTTACGATATTTATAATGATTATGAAGGGATCAGCAATATCAAGACTATAAATGATAACGCAGGCATCAAACCTGTGGAGGTTTCCCGGGAAATCATCGATCTTATTTTATTTTCAAAGCAATGGTATAATAAAACAAACAAAAAGTGCAATATTGCTTTAGGAGCCGTTCTGTCAATCTGGCATGATTACCGCGAAGAAGGAACAAATAATCCTGAGAAAGCAAAAATACCGCCGCTGGATATGCTTCAGGAGGCAAATAAACATACTGACATTGAAAAAGTAATTGTTGACGAAGTAAAAAATACTGTTTATCTTGAGGATGAGCATATGCGCCTGGATGTTGGTGCCGTTGCTAAAGGATATGCAAGTGAGTTAGTCGCAAACGAGCTTAAAGAGATGGGTTATACAAGCTTTATCATAAGCTCAGGAGGTAATGTCAAAGCTGTTGGACAGCCAATGGAATCTTCAAGAAACAAATGGGGTATCGGGCTTCAGGATCCTGACGGCGATCTGAATGATTCCGGCGAACCATCTCTCGACATTTTGTACTTAAGCGACCAATCCCTTGTTACCAGTGGAGATTATCAAAGATATTATATAGTGGATGGAAAACATTATCATCACTTGATCGATCCAGTAACACTTATGCCCTCGGAATACTTCAGGGCGGTTTCAGTTATGACCGAGGATTCCGGTTTGGCCGATTTTATGTCTACAACGATCTTCCTGACTCCCTATGAAGAGGGCAAAAAGCTTGCCGAAAGTGTCGGAGTCGACGTCATATGGATGATGAATGATGGTACTATAGAAGCTACAGATAATGCAAAAAGTAAAATGAAATACCTGGGTGGTGCTAAAAATACTGATTAAGTGAGGGATATTGAATGGTTTTGAAAAAACTGAGGGATTTTAAATTTGACAAGGGTTGGAAACTTCTTATTTACTTTGATTTTCTGCTCCCTGCCCTTATTTTTCTAATTGCATTGATGACCCAGTCACCCTTTATAGCTAAAATTTTTCATTCCTATGAAATGTTTATTGTAAGCCCTATCCCGAACATCAAAGCACTGACGGGAATAATCGGTCTTGTCTATCATGCCGGTATAATCGTCTATACTGTGAAGAAGCGCAACTACATCGATATGGCGATCTCCATAATTATTACATTACTGATAGCCGCCATGTTTTTATTTGAGATCAATTATATAATATTAAGGCCTCTTAAATTTTCCAGTTTTTAGAGGTGGTTTTTATGGCTGGGCATATAAAAGTTAAATATCTTTCGCATAGTGGTTTTATGATCGAATATAAAAATACCGTCCTTATATTTGATTATTATCCTGATCCTCATGACAACAAGGAATTAGATGCGAAAATCATTGATCTTTCCGGATTAAAGGATAAAAAGGTCCTGGTATTTTCATCCCATCGCCATCCCGATCATTTTAACCCTGTGATTCTCTCATGGAAAAACGAGCTTAATGATATAGAGTATTATTTTTCTTCCGATATACCAAAGAAATACCACCATGAATTCGTATGTCTGCTAAGGCCTTATCAAACTTATGAAGATGAAGGCATCAGAATTCAAACCTTAAAGTCCACCGACGAAGGCGTTGCTTTTCTTGTATCTTTTTCGGGCATAACCGTTTATCATGCAGGAGATCTCAACTGGTGGCATTGGAATGACGAATCAAAGGCTGCCAACAATGATATGGCTGCCCGTTTCAAGCATGAGATCTCGCTATTGAAGGATGTCAATATAGATATTGCCTTTCTGGCAGCAGATCCAAGACAGGAAGATGCAGAATTGTGGGGGCTGAACTGGTTTATGGAACATGTCAATGTCAAAACGGTCTTCCCTATGCACTTCTGGGACGACTATTCCATAATGGACCGCATAAAAAGCCAAGCACAGAAAAAGCCCGGCCTTAAAAAGGTCAGGCTTATATCCAAACGCGGTGAAGTATTCAATGTTCCAATCACATAAAATCTTTATTTAGCGTGCGATGGGTAAATGATTTTCTGTTCCCGGCATAATCAGCAACAATATGACCGTCGCCTGTCAATACATATTTATATGTTACTAGCCCCTCAAGACCTACAGGTCCTCTTGCGTGGATTTTATTGGTGCTTATTCCTACCTCGGCTCCAAATCCGTACCTGAATCCGTCACTGAACCGTGTGGAGCAATTGGCAAATACATCACCCGAATCTACATACTTAAGAAACCTGTTGATGCTATCTTTATTGTTGGACACGATAACATCGGTATGCCCTGAGCCATAGGTGTTTATATGGTCAATAGCCTCATCGATACTATCTACGATCTTAATGGAGATAATATAATCCAGGTATTCGGTTTTCCAATCCTCTTCATCGGCCGGCAGGCATGATATGATCTCGCTTGTTCTCTCACAGCCCTTTATTACAACATTCTTTCTCTCAAAAGCTTCTGCGATGACCGGTAAAAACGTTCCTGCGATTTCATTATGGACCAGCAGAGTTTCCAGCGCGTTGCATACCGCAACATACTGGGTCTTGGAATCAATGACGATATCAACTGCCTTTTTTAAATCATAATCTGAATCAACATAACAGTGGCAAATACCGTCTGCATGGCCCAGTACGGGAATTCTTGAATTGTCCATAATGTATCGGACAAACTCGTTTGAACCACGGGGAATTATCAAATCCACGTATTCGTCCAGCTTAAGCATCTCCGACACTTCATCACGGCTTTCCAGAAGGTTTATCCAGCCGTCGGGAAGACCGGCTTCTTTTGCTGCCGATGATATGGCCTCATAGAGGCATCTGTTCGTCAGCTGCGCCTCTCTCCCGCCTTTCAGTAAAACGGCATTTCCGCTTTTAAGGCAAAGCGTTGAGATCTGAACAAGGGCATCAGGACGGGATTCAAATATAATGCCTATAAGCCCGATCGGGCAGCTTACCCGGAAAAGCTCAAGCCCTTCGTCCAGTTCGGTGGCCAGCAGAGTTTTACCCACAGGATCTTCAAGATCAATAAGGCTGTTTATGCCTTCTATCATACCCAGAAGCTTATTTTCATCAAATCGAAGCCTTTTTATAAGGGGCATGGCAAGATTCTCGGCCATGCTTCTTTCAACATCTTCTTCGTTGGCTTTATATATTGCGTCTCTATTCTGGTAAAGCTTTTCAGCGATCAGCTTAAGAGCATTGTTCTTCTGCTGGGTCGATACCCCTGAAAGCTTTATTGATGCCGTTTTTGCATTCATTGCAAGACTCATGATATCCATAGCATATCTCCCGACTAAACACTTTCTTTCGGATATTATAGCATAGTATCTGTTATATCGGTACTTTTTTGTACTGTTTCCTTGACTATGGGACACAAAAAAATATAATATATATTCTGTATCTATATTTGAATCGAAATGAGAGGAATGACTCGCAGACATATGGGCACTGTAAAAGAACAACTAAATGCAGAAATAGAACGCAGAAGAACCTTTGCGATTATTTCGCACCCGGACGCGGGTAAAACAACATTAACCGAAAAGCTGCTGCTTTATGGAGGCGCCATACATATGGCAGGTTCGGTTAAAGCAAGAAAAGCAGCCAGACATGCCACTTCAGATTGGATGGAAATAGAAAAGCAGCGTGGTATTTCAGTAACCTCCAGTGTTATGCAGTTTAACTATAAAAATTATTGCATAAATATTCTGGATACACCCGGCCATCAGGATTTCAGTGAGGATACCTACAGGACCCTTGTCGCCGCTGACAGCGCAGTCATGCTTATAGACGGAGCTAAAGGTGTTGAAACTCAAACCATTAAGCTTTTCCATGTATGTAAAATGAGAGGTATCCCTATCTTTACCTTCATTAACAAAATGGACAGAGCAAGTAAAGACCCTTTTGCCCTCATGCAGGAGCTTGAGGATGTACTGGGGATACAATCATACCCCATTAACTGGCCTATTGGCACTGACGGGGATTTTAAAGGGGTATATAACCGTAAACTAAAGCAAATAGAGCTATTCACAAGCGATAAAACACACGGACAGGCTATCATTAACTCTAACAAGGGCGGTGTTGAAGATCCTATATTTAAAGATCTTTTGGGAGAGCCCTATTATTCAAAGCTTGTTGATGATATTGAGCTTTTGGATGTCGCAGGTGACAGCTTTGATTTGCGCAAGGTATTAAAGGGTGAGCTCACACCTATCTTCTTCGGAAGTGCCATGACTAATTTCGGTGTAGAACCGTTTTTGGAAGAATTTTTACAAATGTCACCCCCGCCCGGAGTACAGATTTTTAATGATAAAATAGTTGAACCTGAAAGTGAAGGTTTTACAGGATTCATATTTAAGATACAAGCTAACATGAATCCCAGCCATAGGGACAGGCTGGCATTTATGAGAATATGCTCAGGTATATTTGAACGCAATATGCAGGTTATACACAGTCGTTCCGGAAAATGGATCAGGCTTGCTCAGCCACAGCAGTTTATGGCTCAGGAGCGTGAATTAGTTGATACTGCATTTCCTGGAGATATCGTCGGGCTCTTTGATCCAGGTATTTTTCGTATCGGAGATACACTCAGCACTTCAGGAAGCCTTACTTTTAATGGTATCCCTTCCTTCCCCGCTGAATTCTTCGCCAGGGTTTCTGCGAAGGATACTATGAAACGCAAGCAATTCCTAAAAGGCTTGACACAGCTTTCGGAAGAAGGTGCGATTCAAATCTATAAGCAGCCTGACATCGGGATCGAGGAATTTATAATAGGGGCTGTCGGAGTACTTCAATTTGAGGTCCTGGAATACCGGCTTAAAAATGAATATAATGTTGATTTGAAGCTGTCACATTTAAACCACCGGCACGCTCGATGGATCACTGAAACCCCATGCGATCCCAGTGATCTGAATAAAACCTCAACAACTATGATCGTTAAAGATATACATGATAATTACGTCCTTCTTTTTGAAAATGAATGGTCTATTCAATGGGCTCTTGACAGAAATAAAGGACTGGTTCTGAGGAATATATCGTAAGTTAACAGTAAAAACGGGTTATAAACCCGTTTTTCTTGATTTAATCCGTATATGTAAAAATGGCTATGGTTGATTACATGCCATAAATTTTTTCAGACGGTACAATTTCAATATTATTTTTTTCCAGAGTCTCCATGGCATATTGAACATCATCGACTCTTATTATTACTAACGCCTTACAACTACCTACGTTACCGATAAAAGCATACATATACTCGATACCAATATCATTTTCTTCAAGGCAGTTTAAAGCCTGTGATAATCCGCCGGGTTTATCATCGACCCTTATTGCAATAACTTCAGTTGTTCCTACTGAAAAGCCCTTTTCTGTTAAAACCTCTACGGCTAGATCCGGATTGTTCACAATAAGCCTGAGGATTCCGAACTCGGCTGTGTCAGCAATAGATAAAGCTCTGATATCAATTGAATTTTGGCCAAGTATTCTCGATACTTCGGCAAGCCTTCCAGATTTGTTTTCTAAAAAAACAGATACCTGCTTAACAAACATACCCTCACCTCACTACTGATTTATAATATAATTTTACCACAGGCACCATATAAAAAACATCTCTGGAATAATACACTATCACCAAAGCTATGGCAGCAATAAAACCTGGCCTGCATAGATGGTATCTCCACTGAGATCATTCAGCTTTTTTATATTATAAATATATTCACGAATATCAGAATTACGGGAATAAATTGAGGCTATTTCCCAAAGAGTATCTCCTTTTGCAACCTTAATAACCTGGTGATCATATACTTGCGGTGATGAAGCACCCGCATTTACAATAAACCCCATAAAAACTGAAGCCAGGATTAGTACCAAAATCAGTGCTGCAAACCGTTTTTTATTCTTTAATCTATACCTTCTTCTCATAATACCGCCTCCAGAACACTTGTTCTTTTAATGAAATTATATCGAACGGGTGTTCTTTTGTCAAGCTATATCGAACATTTGTTTGACATTTTTTTATAATAACGATATAATGAGTGCAGAAATTGGTTAATTCAGTTGATATTAAAATTTTTATACGGAGGATGTTTGAATGAGGCAGCGCAATCTGGAAAAGCAAAAACAAATAGTAGATTTTGTTAATCGTTTTTTGATTGAAAAGGGTTTTCCCCCATCAGTGCGTGAAATATGCCAGGCTGTCGGCTTTAAGTCTACATCTACCGTGCATGCTTATCTTAAAAAACTTGAAGAAGAGGGTAAGATCGTAAAGGATGCAACTAAACCCAGAGCTCTGAAGGTGCTGGATAAATCCGGGAGAAATCTTGAGGGATATGTAGCTGATCAGGAAATCGACAATATTCCCGTAGTCGGGAAAATAACCGCCGGTGCACCCATTTTGGCTGTTGAGAATATTGAAGAGACCTTCCCCATTCCTGTCAGATACCTTGAAAATTCAACTTCCTTTATGCTTAAGGTACGAGGCGACAGTATGATAAACGCAGGCATTATGGACGGTGATTATATACTGGTTAAACAACAAAGCACCGCAAATAACGGCGATATAGTTGCAGCGCTTATTGATGACGAAGCTACGGTAAAGACGTTTTATAAAGAGAAGGACCATTACAGGCTTCAACCGGAGAATCCTGATTATGAGCCTATTATCGTCAAGGACTTAAATATTTTGGGTAAAGTTATAGGGCTTTTCAGAAAATATTAATGATACTGACATTTAAGGGACACTCATAGCAGAATGCTTTGGTGTCCCTATTATTATGCGATAGCAATGCTATTCATTTTCTTATTCTAATAATTTGTCCGTTATTAAGCTTTTGCATGTCCTGGGTTTTTATCTCCAGAAGAGAGTATGCTGATCCGCCCCCGGTATATATTTTATCCATCTCCATAACCTTTGGATCAATAAGAAATATAGCTTCGTAGCCAAAAGCCGGTATTCCCCCGCATTGATATCCTGTTTTCTCTAATATTTCCTCCGGAGTGGCAGTTCTTATTTCATCTGCTGCCAATACTTTTTTCACCCTTGAAGTACTTGCCCTGTCATCCCCTCTTACTATTGCAACAACCAACCCGCCATCAGGTTTTATCATGCATATACTTTTTATAAGGCATTCAGGTGAAACTTTCGCTGCTGCGGCTGCTTCTTCCACCGAATGACATGTTTCAGAAAAAACATAGTGCCGTGCTTCAACATCGTTCTTTTCAATATATTGCTTTAGCTTTTCTTCATATTTTCTCATAGCAATACCTCCGAACACATTTTAACTTTTATATCCGGGTTTTACAATATAACCATCAGGTGCAGTGCATTTGTTTTAATATCGGCATACATAAAGTTAAATTTCATGGTAAATCCCAAAAATGAAATTCAACCTGTGTCCTTGTTTTTTACTGAAATATGTTTTATAATAGTCTTTGTTTTCCGGGGTGTAGCGCAGCTGGTAGCGCGCTTGGTTCGGGACCAAGAAGCCGGAGGTTCGAGTCCTCTCACTCCGACCAATCAGGAAGACCGATTTTTATAAAAAATCTGTCTTCTTTTTTTGTCACTATATGAAAAAGTGTTATAATTAAGTAATTCAGAGGTGTATTAAATGATATACAGACTTCCGGAAATAAGCGATAAAGAATCACTTTATGATTATATCCAGGAACATTACGATAATGGAGAAGTCAGAATCAGTGCGAGATTCTTAAGCAGTATACTTATCTTAGGACTAAAAATCAATCCTGCATAGGCCATTTTAGCTATGCTGAATGAACCTATGTCCTCATTTAAACTACGATGTATAAGTTTATAATAAAAGGTGCCGGAATGTTTTTTTATTGGCAAATTATATCTTCTGTTCTGTGGAAGGGATAATGGATGAAGGATATTTTAAACGCACTAAAAAAAGAAAAAGGCCAATCACTTGTTTTATTCACATTGATGATGGTTGTTTTTCTGGGACTTTCTGCTCTTGTCATTGACATTGGAATGACAACCGTATCGAAAGCCGAGATTCAAAATGCCGCTGATTCAGCAGCATTAGCCGGAGCTTTGGAGCTTCCTGACAACCCTTCCCAGGCAATAGTTGTTGCCGAAGAATACATCGAAATGAATGGAAAACCTGGCGATATCGCTGATGTAACCATCGGAGACGACAATAAGTCCATAACTGTCACAATAAGCAGGGTAAACTCCATGTTCTTTGCAAAAATTCTTGGAGTGAAAGAAAGCACAGTCACTGCAGATGCTACAGCAAGCATAGGGGTTGCCGCGAGTGTTCCCTGGATCGTTCCGTTTGTGATCCCTAAACCGGAATACTTTGACTTTGATAAAGTTTATGTCATGCGCATGTACGGCAGCGGAGCGTATCTGGATTATCCTGACACAGGTTACCCCAGAAATTATAATTATCCAAGCGACTACCGCAATCATTCTGAATACAAAAATTATCCCTTGTCAAACCGGTACCCATACCAGTTTGACTACATGAATGTATATATCAAAAAAAATACCAACTTCAGCAACTATATCCATTGGCTTGAATACGGTTATCACGAGACTTTTTCGATTAATGACGACATGTACTATTTAGGTCCTTCCAGCGGCGGAAAAGAATCTGTTGACGCTTTTGCCAGAAGGGTCACCCGTGATCCGAATACAGACTACAAAAAGGCTAAAGTCGGAGACAGCAGGGTTATGCTTATACCGGTCGTTGAATCGATGCTAAAACGCAATACGAGTACAAAAGGAAATGTACCGATCAAAATCGTAGGATTTGTCGGTTTCTTTATAGAAAAAGTACATAAAAACAGTTATGGCGAAAGCTTCTGGTTTGAAGGAAGATTCCTTGAAAACCTGAATATAGGTTCGGGTGAAGTGACCTTCGACACCGACGCTGACTTTGGTCTGAGAGCTCAAAAACTTGTCCGTTGATTTTGGTTACATAGATTCATTAAACTGGCCGTCGTCAAGAAAGTCCTTTGCCTTGTCATACCACGTCTGGATCAGCTTTTTTATGTCATCTTCATGGATAAATAGCTTAAGCCAGGCCGGCAGATTTTTAAACACGATCCTTACTACAAAATCGAATTTTATCTTACCGTTCTCATCACCAAATGTTCTTTCAGCAAGCAGCATCACCTGATAAGCAAACTCCCTGATTCTTGTCCATTGCTTTGTAATTGTCAGGTAGACCAAATATACAACGACAATTGCGGCAGCAGATATGACAGCCCAGTTTTCGGCTAAGAATTCCCAAAACATAATAAGAAACTTCCGTTGATCGTTCCTTATTTAACATATGCTGATCATAAATCAATGTTGAATTTTATTCCTGGATATTCTTTGTTTCACCTGATATATCCTTTTTGTTGACATTAAAAAGAAATACCATTCCTGATGAAAACATAACGCAACCAAAAATAAATAAATACTCCTGGCTCTTTAAAATATCCGCTGTCAAGCCATATATTATCGGGCTGGATATACTTGCCGCAAAGGTAAATACATAATAATACCCCGTGTATAGGCCTGTCTGCCCCTTCGGAGCCATCTCGGCCACTGCCGGATATGCGTTTGTGGTCATAAGTGACCAGCCCACACCGCTGATACCTAAAAGAACAGGCAAGAAGGTCTTTTCTTCAAGTAAGAATATTATGATAAATGTCGCGGCAATTACCACATTTCCTATAAGCATGGACTTCTTTCTGCCTATCCTGCCTCCCACGTAGCCTGCCGGAAATGCGCAGATCATAAATATAACAGCCATAGGTGCCAGCATTTGTGTTGCATCGCCGGGAAGCAGCCCGAACTTGTCCTGACAATACAGGGTAAAAAACGCATTAATACATTCAAACCCGCAGTACCAGAAAAAAACCGTCAATAACATATGTAACAGCGAAGGAGTTTTTGAAATTGCCGACGGATTGCCGTTCTTTCCCCAAAACAATCCTGTTACAACCTTATCTTTCTCTTCCTCATCCGCCGAATAAGGCTCAGCGGGCTCTTTATGGAAAACCAGCAAGATCGCAAGCGCCGAAATCATTATTGCTCCGCCCATCAGGAACGGATATTTTGGATTTATATTAAACAGCTTTCCTCCTAAAGAAAAAGCAATAATCGTACCAAGACCGCCCATGGCAGTTATTATACCGTTTGCACGGCTTCTTAAAGCCGGAGGAGTCGCATCAGGCATCAAGGCAGTAGCAGGAGCGCGATACACACTCATGGAAAAATTCATGCAGATTACCGAAATCATAAGAAAAACCAGTCGCAAATCAAATTTGAACAGCGAGCCGACAGTATTATAAAAGGGAATCATCATAAAAAATAAAGCAGCAAGAGGAATTCCTATGATAATAAAAGGCATTCTCCTTCCAAGCTTCGTGTTTGTCCTATCGCTCAAACTTCCGAAATATGGCTGGAAAATCAAACCGAATATATTGTCTATTGTCATTATGGCGCCCAGTACCGCCGAACTTTTTATCAATCCCGGAATCTGCTCGTTACCTATAAAAAATATGGGAACAAATGTGTTATAAAGTGTCCAAGACAGGCTTATCGTAAAAAAAGCGAGGCTTATCGCAAATGTTTTAGCTACATTAAGTTTCATAAATCTCCTTACCGCATGCAGAAATATATAATGTAAACCGCAATGCTGTTACAAATCAAATATAGACTCAATTAATCAAACGGGAATGATTTCGGTTTCCACATGGGTAAGCTCAACTGTTCCCTGGTTCTCTATAAAGCTGATGGCAGATGCTATCATTCTGTCCGAATGTGCCGCTTCATTTGAAATGCAAACGATTCCCAGTTCGCTGTTGTTCCATGAATCCAGATTTCCTGTTTCGGCTACGGCCAGGTTAAACTTGTTATTAAGCTTTTCTATCAAGCTTTTGATGATTCTTCTTTTGTCCTTCAGGGACTGAGGCTCGGATAGATACAGCGATGCCTTCAATACTCCGATAAACATGTTCTGTCTCCTTATTATGTCTCTTGAATGATAAAAAAGGGTATATATATATTATATCATTTCAGTCCGAAAGGTAATAAAGATTTTATGAGAATTGACTTTAATGTTACTGAGCAATATGACGGAAAAAAAGTTTTACATGTACTAAAAGGGCAAATGAAGCTTTCTTCACGTCTTATAAAAAATCTTAAAAAACATGACGGCATACTTTTAAACGGCAGTTCGGCCAGAACCATAGATACGGTCCATACCGGCGATATTGTCAGTGCGGTAATCGAATATAATGAGGAAATCAATTTTCAGCCCGAAGAATCTGATATATCGATTATTTATGAAGATCAATACTTTTTAGCCGTTAACAAAAAGGCCGGAATTCCCGTTCATCCATCGGCAGGACATCAAGCAGGCACTCTTGTCCAAATGGTCCTTGCACATCTTATCAAACAGGGATTATCTGTTAAAGCCCGTCCTATAAACAGGCTGGATAAGGATACATCAGGGATTGTGCTTTTTGCAAAAAATTCTTACATTCAAGACAGGTTGATCGCCCAAATGAAGAAAAACAGTGTTTTTAAGTTATATCTGGGTATTGTCCATGGAATCTATGAACCGTCAGAAGGTATTATAAATCTGCCGATAGCACGTAAAATAAACAGTACGATCGAAAGAGTTGTTGATACAAATGGTACCCCATCGATAACGAGATATAAAACCCTGGAGGTTCATAAGGATTTGAGTCTGGTTCAATTCACACTTGAAACAGGAAGAACCCACCAAATACGTGTCCATTCCAAAGCTATGGGACATCCCTTACTTGGGGATTGGCTCTACTCTGATATCAAGACCGATTTAATAGACAGGCAGGCTCTTCATTCCACTCTATTTGCTTTTGACCACCCAATCACATCCGGGCGAATAATCCTTAATGCTCCAATCCCTGAAGATATGCGCAAAGTACTTCGTAATTAGTACATGGTACTAATTACGAAGTACTCTTGTATTAGCTTATGAATCAAATATTTTACGTTTATCGACGACCCGCTTTGCCTTTCCTTCGCTTCGCTGGATACTCTTTGGCTCCACAAGCCTTATTCTGGTATTTATGCCCAAGGTTGATTCGATTTCGTGTCTTAGCTTGCGTTCAATCGATTCAATGACTTTTACCCTATCCGAAAATATACTTTGATTCATCTCTATATGTATTTCCATGATATCCAGATGACCCACCCGATCAACATATATCATATAATGGGGCTCTACCTCACTGTATTTAAGCAGAACAGATTCTATTTGTGAAGGGAATACGTTTACACCCCTAATAATAAGCATATCATCCGATCTGCCGGTTACCTTTTGCATTCTTGTGCTGGTTCTTCCACAGGCACAGGTTTCATAGGTCAGTATCGACAAATCCCTTGTTCTGTAACGAATAAGAGGTAATGCCTCCTTGGTGATACAGGTGAATACCAGTTCGCCTCTGGTACCCTCGGGCAAAACTTCTCCGCTTTCAGGATCAATAACTTCAGCTATGAAATGATCAGATATGATATGCAGATCACTTTGACAATGGCAATTCATTGAAACGCCCGGTCCCATAATTTCGCTGAGGCCATATATATCATATGCCTTTATCCCCAAACGCTGCTCTATCTGCTTTCTCATCTCCTCCGACCAGGGTTCGGCACCAAAAATTCCTATCCTCAGTTTTAAATCATCCTTGGTAAGACCTGCCGAAACCATTTCATCGGCAATGTATAAAGCATATGACGGTGTGCAGCAAAGAACTGTCGCTTCAAAATCCTTAAGAAGCTGTATCTGACGCGCCGTATTGCCTCCCGAAACCGGGATCACTGTAGCTCCCACCATTTCAGCTCCATAATGCAAACCCAGTCCTCCTGTAAACAACCCGTAACCATAGGCAACATGAACTACATCATCTTTACCCACTCCGGCGCAGTACAGGCAACGAGCCACACATTCTGCCCAGATTTCGATATCATTCTGTGTATACCCGACAACTGTCTGCTTCCCTGTAGTACCTGATGAGGCATGAACTCTTACAACATCCTTAAGAGGAACAGCAAATGTCCCGAATGGGTAATTATCCCTCAAATCGGATTTGGTTGTAAACGGTAGCTTTGAAATATCATCTGCCGTGTTTATATCCTCTGGCGTTACACCTGCCTTTTTCATCTTTTCAGCGTAATAGGGTACATTCTCATATACTCTCTTTATTGTCGCTTTAAGTCTTTCCCCTTGAATTCTTCTCAGTGTTTCTCTGTCCATGGTTTCCATTTCAGAATTCCAGTAATATGACATGATAAAACCTCCCAAACACATATGATTGTTCTTTATTTACAGAATTAAAAAAAGCCCTTCATCCCTCTTGGGACGAAAGGCTCTTGCTTTCCGCGGTACCACCCATTTTCACTGTATTCTACAGTACACTTTAAAGAATACGGGATAATCAAACTTTTTTAGCTTATCATCCGATATTCCACCCTATTAACGAAGGGATACCCGCACCGGCCTACAACATAAAAGCTTCAGCCGAAGAGCTCCGGAGCGAACTTCTGAAACTTTTCCCATAAGGCTGCTTTCAGTCTTGACAACCTCTCCCTGAATGGTTCACAGCTTCATACTTTTCTCCATCACAGCCGTTGAATATTAAAATTAATTATAGCATTGTTGTAAGTCACCGTCAACAACATCATAACAAACGAACTACATTTTCATTGGCTCCGCAAAACCTATTACCCGGAAATATTAGTCTATTATAATAAATTAAAGCTTGGCGTGCATATATATTATATTGTTGATCCAAAATAAAAAATTGTGTTAAGAAAATATATGATTCTATGATATACTATTATTATGTTTTTGGGATACTGTGATTAATTGAGTTATTAAACTGTAAAGAATAACTGATGTTCGTTTCTTAGCAGCATCCCATCTGCCGTATTAAATTTGGTACAATCTTAATGTTTGTTTACTTAAAATAATCTGCAGAAAATTTTATTTATCACGTAATTATCAGAATAAAATTTGCGTTGTTTTTTTATAGCGCAATAAAAAATAATTTTTATAAAATAATAAGAATAGGAAGTGATGACAATAGACTCGTTATTTTTTACTATTGTAAACAGGGGAAAAGCTAATGCAGTATTACATAAAGCACAGGAATGCGGTGCCGAAAGCGGAACAATTCTATTAGGTGAAGGTACCGTAGAATCTAAGTTTTGGGAAAAAATAGGGCTGGCTGAGATCCATAAAGAAATCCTTGTTGTACCAGCATCAGACGAGCTTTCTGACAAATTGCACGATACTATCAGCGAGACCTTTACGTTTTCAAAAAGCAATCACGGAGTTGCTTTCACAATACCGTTCAAGCGTTGGCAATTACAAGCATCAGAGAAGGAAGAAATAAATAATACATCAGCAAATGCCAATGCCTCTCATTTTTGTATCGTAACTATTGTTGATAAGGGCAGAAGCAAGGATTGCATAAAATCAGCAAGAGCGGCAGGTGCAAAAGGCGGGACATTGATCCATGGCCGCGGAGCCGGTATCCCGACAGATTTCTATTACCCGTTGGTCATAGAGCCCCAGAAGGATATCATAATAATCATCACGTCGAGAGAAAAAGTTTCTGCTATTAAAGAAAGGATATTTAGCGATTTGGAACTTGGAAAAGCCGGAAACGGTATAATCTTTACGCTTCCGATCAGCAGAGCCAGCGGCCTCGTTGAACAAAGAACTGAAGAAAATAAAGGAGGTACAGCATGAGTCTGCTTTTTGAAAAAACTAAGGAAGTATTAAGAACCCTTTTGCCGGTTTTTATAATAGTGTTATTACTATGTTTTACTATAGTCGATGTTGAAACGGATGTTTTAGTACGTTTTATTGTCGGCAGCATTATGCTCTTATTAGGTCTTGCGGTTTTTTTGTGGGGTGTTGATCTCTCAATGAACCCAATTGGCGAGCATATGTCTTTGGAGGTAGCTACTTCCAAAACTCCCATTAAAATTGCGATCCTAAGCTTTTTACTGGGCTTTTTGATTACAGTTGCAGAGCCTGATTTGCTTATCCTGGGCTCACAGGTCGAAGAAGCTTCCGGAGGTACTCTTGGTGCGTCGATCATAGTGTATATGGTATCCATTGGCGTGGGAGTAATGATTTCATTAGGCGTATTCAGATTGCTGAGAGATAAACCATCCTTTAGTATGTTTATGGCAATAACCTATGGTGTGATTTTTATACTGACACCTTTTGTAGCCGAAGAATTTCTTGCCATCTCTTTTGACGCATCCGGCGCGACCACCGGTGCTCTTACCACTCCCTTTGTCCTTGCTATATCACTGGGGCTTTCTAAAATAAAAGGCGGCAAGAATGCTGAAGAAAACTCCTTCGGACTTGTCGGTGTCATGAGCTCAGGACCGATACTTGCGGTCATGCTTATGTCGATCTTATCGGGTCAGAAAAATATACAGGGTGAAGTCGTCGAGTATGTGATAGCAGAAGGTGTGCTGAGACCCATTATTAACAAGCTGCCAGGAGTTTTTATTGAATCCGTAATTGCACTCTTACCTATAATTGTTTTGTTTTTTATTTTTAATTTTATTAAATTCAAAATTCCAAAAGACGAACTTCTTGGGATCATTAACGGACTTATACTGACACTGATAGGTCTTACTATATTCCTTACAGGTGTATATTCAGGCTTTATGGATATGGGAAGAATAATAGGTGTTGAGCTTGGAAAAATGAGTCCCTGGCTACTGATTGGTATAGGCTTTATTCTAGGCCTTATTGTTGTTCTCGTTGAACCTGCAGTGCATGTGCTTGGTGAACAAATTGAAGAAGTTACAAGCGGTCACATTCCTATCAGCTTAATTCGGGGAACGCTGTCAATTGGTGTAGGTATTGCGATCGCCCTTTCAATGGTGAGAATAGTTGTGCCTGCAGTTAAACTGTGGTATTTTCTTATCCCGGGATTTCTTATTGCAATGATACTCTCATTTAAATCTGACCCTGTTTTTGTGGGGATCGCTTATGATGCAGGCGGAGTTGCATCTGGTCCGATGACGGCAACATTTGTTCTTGCTTTTGCTCAGGGAGCAGCTACTATCATTGACACCGCAGATGTATTGGTGGATGGGTTCGGTGTTATTGCAATGGTAGCAATGGCTCCTGTGTTTTCCATAATGATTCTTGGAACTGTGTTCAGGCATAAAAGAATTGAATATCCCACCATTGAAAAGAAGCCTGTTGTTTCCTCCCATCTGGTTGAGGAAGTCAATATGGATCACGTGTGTATCATGGCTATTGTAAACAGGGGTTTGGCTGAAAAAGTGGTGGATGTAGCCCGTCAATCGGGTGCCAAAGGTGCGACAATAATGCGCGGCAGATGCACAGCTGAGCATCAGAAGGTATTACTGCCTATTATTAATATAGAATTACAACCGGAGAAAGAGATTATTTGGTTTATCACGGGCACTCATGTAAGCAAGCCTATAGCAAATAGTCTATTAAATGATCCATTGCTTAATCAGGATGGTGAGATAATGGTATTCATATCGCCTACGGAAGCCATGGTAAGATCTTTTACGACAATAAACGTCACAAATGATGCCGATCAGGCAACTTAAAGCCTGAAGAAAGCAATAAAATGACCAGCCCTTTTACAGTTTACCTGCATAGGGCTGGTTTTATATTTTCTGTATTATCCTACTCTTCTGGTATCCAGCTTCATCATCCTGCCTTCATATACCAGGCTGATCCCCGGGATGACCGGTATTTCATCGGGTCTTACAAAACAGAACGGTTTATGAAAAGTAAAAATACCGGACTGGTGGAGTACCTTTGCCACGAATTCTGCACAAGTACATTTATATTCAGAGCTGAATGGTTTGTTAATCAATATCCCAAACAGACCCATCAAATTATAATGGTATTTTTGTGAGTTGCTTTTATACGTCTCCAGTATTTCGCAGACTTTATCGTAAACAGCATCAGCCACCTTTATGGCATATATGGCGCATTCTGTTTCAGGATAATATTTAAACATGCCCTGATTTATCACTTCGGTGATAAATCCGCCGATTATCGGGAAATACCTTACTCTGCGGGCAAAGCTGTAAAACACCTGAAGAGAAGGATCAACACCTATTGACGCATGATTATACTTCGCCTTTGTATATAGCTGTATCGATTTTGAAACCAGCGTGCCAACTTGAGTCAGCATTATGTAGATTTCTTTCATGTCCTCTCCCAAACATTTATATTTATTACACATTATTATACATGAAAAAAAATATAGTGACTACTGGGAATATTATTGAGTATTTAAACCAATAATTTACCTTATCTTCGATAATTCTTTTCATTAAAATATTTAAATTGTTTTTTTGTCATTATATTGGTAAATACTTTAATCAAATCATTTTTTAGTATAAGATAATGTTGATTAAGTATTGGAGAAGGGTCTTATATGAAAAAGAAAAAACATCCGGTAAAGAAAATACTATTATTTTCCGGATTGGTCATCGCAACTGCTGTTGTTGTTTTTTCTATAACAATGGCATTAAACATGCGCCCTCCGGAGGGTAATAAAACAATAAACCGTACGGGCAGGGTAAGCAATGATATTGAAGTAATCATAGAAGATGACATTCCGCCGCAAACGCCAAAGAAACAGGTATATACTTTTCTGGTAGCAGGGCTGGATAAGACATCGGTCAGCACTGATGTGATCATGCTGGTCAAGCTTGATATTACAAATAAAAATATCAATATACTGAATATTCCCCGTGACACTATGCTTGACACAGAGAGAAGATCAAAAAAAATAAATGCTTCCTTTTCGGCCGGCGGCGTTGAGTTGTTTGAAGAAGATGTGGCAAGCCTTACAGGATTTTATGTTAACAGATATGTTATATTCGACATTAAAGGGGTAGAAAAAATTATCAACGCTATAGGAGGCGTCTGGTTTGATGTTCATCGAAATATGAATTATGAAGACCCTACCCAGGATTTATATATCCACTTAAAAAAAGGGTACCAGCATCTGGACGGAGAACAGGCCGTCGATCTGGCAAGGTTCAGATCATATCCGGAAGGCGATATAGAGCGTATCGCCATACAGCAGAAGCTTTTAAAAGCACTTGCAAAACAAGCTCTTAAAACCGAGAATATTCTTAAAATCCCGGAGCTTGTAGCCTTGGTTTGCGATAATGTTGATACCGATATAGATATAAGTGAGATGCTATGGCTTGCCAATGAGGTAAAAAATTTCTCATTTGATGATATCCATACAGATATCGTTCCGGGAACTGCCGACACCATTGATCGGATTTCCTATTGGCTGCCCTATAAAGATGAGCTTCTGGATCTGATAAATTCCAGATATAATCCATTGGATTCACCAATTACCGAAGATGACATAAAAATTGTCCCCTATAAAGCAAATAAAGGTAAATAATTTGATTTTAATCACATTATATATACCGTATCCAGGGTATAATATCTGTAGACCTAAAATCTTTGGAACAAATTAGCAATCAGGCTGTCTGCAATCTTGCAGGTCTGTCCTGTTTATGTTGAAAGAATTAAATTTAAACAGTAAAGGAGTAGTTAGTATGAGAGCATGGATTGATAGAGACGGATGTATTTCGTGCGGTCTATGTCCGACAATTTGCCCTGAGGTTTTCAGAATGGCAGATGATGGACTTGCAGAAGTCTATGTGGATGAAGTTCCCGAGGATTTCAAGGATACAGCTCAGGAAGCAGCAGAAAGCTGCCCGGTCAGTGTAATTCATATAGAGGATGATTAGGGCTTATGATCGCAGATATGGCCGCATCGCCTTTATTGGCGAACAGCAGGGGGCGTTGACCGCCTCCTTTTATTTTTCTATGACCTCAGATATATAAAAATCGCTGCGCCCATTGAGACAAAAACAAGCAGCACCGAACCTAAAGAAGCGGCTTTATTTTTCTGCCATATCTGTTTTGCATAACTAAAGGTATAAACAGATGATAAAATAATATATAAAAAACCCGCGTAAATACTCATTCTTTACCCTCCGATGAAATAATAGGTTCACTGTCTATTATTTTCCCCGTCCTTCTTATAGTAAATGTCACTTTGGCATCAAATTCTGATACCGGAAACCTCTCAACCCAATTGTATTCTTCCCATTGGGGTATAGTCCAAAATTGTCTTATTGCTGTTCTCCCGAAATCAAAAATATCGACCTTCAACTCTTGTGCTTTTAAAAAGGTCCGTTTTATACCACTTTCAATAAATTTCTCAAAGACTTGTTCCAAAACCTGGTTCATTTTTAAGTCCTCGTAATGTATCCGGCTTGGAATCGAGGTTATATCGCCTTCCAGTTTGATCTCCACATGAATTTTGGGTTTGTATTCGCTTAAGTCAATTTTAATTTTAGGCTTTTCGAACTCCTTTACTTCAATTGGTATAATCTTATCAGGTGACAACGGGTCCTGGATTGTGAACGCCGCTCGTTTCAAGGTGCCGTGAATAATACGTACCATCTGGGTTTCAAATCCGGTTAGCGTTCCTACCATTTTGTCACCATCAAATATGGCAGAGCCAAACAGCTCGATTTTGGGTCCTCCCTTAACAGGAGTATCTCCTGCAAGATAGTCACCGGGGATTTTATAACCATCAAATCCGGATCCATCCTCTTTCAGGTTTTTGCCGTCATTGACAGCGCCATAATTACACAAAAACTGGGTTGTTGGCGATTTGATCCTGTTGTACATATCCCTGAAAGTAAAATCAGGGATAAACCCGGTATTTTCAGATCTCATTGCTAATTCCTCAATGTTTTCAGTTATTAATCCTCCCTGAAACGGCTTTATAGCCCTGATAAATTCCTGCGCCGTTCCCTTGCATATGATCACGCTTGTGATACCGCGTATCTGTCGGTATCTCATAAGCCCTGCCACTATTTCCCCCGCTTTACCGCTTTGCGCTATTTTTTCTGAGACAATTATGGCCTTCATATGCATAAAGTTTAAAAGCTTAGGTATGCTGCTGTTTAGTATTGCCACACCTGTCAAAAGGGATGATGTTTCCAGTGTAATAACTTCCTTTTCGGTTATTTCTTCTTCATCTCCGCCATCTCCGCCCCCGCTGTCGGTTCCGCTTCCGCTGATTTTGAACTCGGGAATATGAAAAGTCAGCCGTAATTTATCGGTCACGCCTTCATCGATCCCCATCATAGAAACATATGCATAATCCCCTACCTCTCTTGCATCGAAGCAAGAGGAAAAAAGTAACGACAAGAAAATTATGAAAACTGAAAGAATTAACTTTTTACCCACTTTCAGACGCCCCCTTCTTTTTTCTTATAACAGCGATGATCAAAACAAAAATAGACGGCAAAAAATACAGGATCCAGCCCCATGTCCTTATTGTTTGAACATAGCCTGAAAAAACATCGTGGATCCCTTTAGGTATAAGGTTAAGGCAGAAAAGTAAAGTTCCCATCGGCAATATAACAGGCCGCTTGTCAGTTATTCTGAAAATATGGCAATAAATCATCAGGGCTCCATAGAATAGAGCTGCAACCTCAATAAAGCTGGTGAAATTCCAAAGAAATACGAAAATCGGTTCCAAATGCTGCAGGAATCCCCCCAGATGTACGTTAGCCGCCATTGCGTACATGGGAGATGCCAGTTCATGCGCCGTAGAGTATGGAAAAACCATGCCGAAAGAAAATAAGGATAAGCTTGTTATTAATCCTGATATAAAAATACCATATAATCCGATTTTTTTAATTTCTTTTGCTCCCTGTAAAGATACTGCAATGATGCCTAAAAGCGCTGCATCGCCATAAAAAGAGCACCGGAGAATCCCGTTTATAATCGTTTTATCAATGCCTCTTCCCAGTATTGGGAACAATCTGTGCATCCTGAAATTCGGAATTGATAACAAAACTACAATAATAAATCCTGCACCTAAAAGATAAATCAATAATTTGGCATAGCGAGCCAGAGTTTCAAGCCCGGCAAAGGCAAGCGAGACAACGCTTAGCAAAAATATAGCCATAATATAGCTCGGAGGGCTTTCAGGAAGCACAAACACCTTCAATATTTCTGTAAATTCTCTCATGTTTATGCTCGCAATAATCAATAAAAAAGCACAGAAGACAAATGAAAGCAATGAGCCTGCAAATCTACCAAGCACTATATCATTGATTTCCATTATATTTTTTCCGGAAAAGCGCTTCAGAACCAAATACAGAAACAAAAACATAAGGGCAGCCACAGCAGCCGAGATCAAAGTCATATACCAACCCGCTGTACCGACAAGTTTCGTTACCGATGAAGGACTGGTAAAAAATGCTTTTGATGATATAGTAATCACTATCAGGCTAGTGGCTTCCTTATATCCGAATTTGCCTTCTTTCAGCATTTACCGTTCCTCCTGATCTTTTGTTGTCTTCCAGCCTCTTGGTTCATTGCCCATTTGCATATCATTTTCAGTATTTAGGAAATCCGGTCTTTCCTTTTGATTGTATATCGGGCTTCGAAGAATCAAATCTTTATTTCGGTTCGTCGAAGGGGCATATGGGGTAAAGAAGGGAACCCCAAAGGATTTCATGCTGAGTGCCAGGGCGAACATTATGGTTATGCCTGCGGAGATCCCGTAAAAACCTCCTAAAAAACCGAAAATAATCAAAATAAAGCGAATTATACGAACCCCTAGTGAAAGAGAGTAATTTGGAATGGCAAAGCTGCCCAAACCTGATACGGCAACAATAATTATCAATATAGGGCTTACAAGTCCGGCCTGAACCGCTGCCTGACCTAAAATGAGGGCTCCAATTATACCCAGAGTGTTTCCTGTAACACCTGGAACGCGTATCCCGCCTTCTCTTATCAGTTCAAATGAAAATTCCATCAGGAGAAGCTCAATTATTGTTGGAAAAGGAACGGCGGCACGAGATACGATTATTGAAGATAATAAGGATGTCGGGATCATTTCCTGATGGAATAGTATCAGGCCGGTGTACATTCCTGGAAGCAATGCCGCAAGTAATATCCCTATTATCCTGACCAGCCTCATAAACGTTCCGTATTGCCATCTGACATTGGATTCCTCCGAGGTATGATACAGATCAAAAAAAGTTATAGGCATGGCAAGAGCAAAAGGAGTACCTTCACAAATCAGAACCGCTTTGCCATCCATCAAGAATGATCCGACACGGTCAGGTCTTTCTGTAGAAATAACCTGAGGGAAGATCATTAATGATTTGTCCTCTATAAGCTGTTCCAGCATACCGCTGCCTGAAACATATTCAACATCCAGGCTGTTAACACGCCTTTTTATCTCTTTGATTATCCTGGGGTTAGTTATTCCATCAATATATAGTAATGCAGCAAGTATGTTGTTTGCTTTACTGATTATCTTGAATTCGGTTATCAGATCCTCATTTTTTATGATTCTTCTTACCAATGTAATATTGGTACGCATGTTTTCGGTAAATCCTTCCTGAGATCCTTGCACGACTGTTTCAGTAACCGGAGATCCTATGCTTCTGGTTTCAAAGCCGCGGCTTTCCATGACTATGCATTCATCACAACCGTCAATCAATATAATGGTTAAGCCGCTTAATATCTGCGGGATTATTTCCTTATAATTTTTCATCCTTACCATCTGATGAACGGGTAACACGTTTTTTTCAATGAAATCAAGAGGACAGCCCCCCTCGAAATCGCAAAACGGATCAATATCCATAAGCTGAGGCAGGGTGAACTCGACTATGATGGATTTATCGATCATGCCGTCAATAAATACAACACAAGCAGGGATCTTATGGGCTATATTAAATTCACGGAAGATAACATCCTGGTTTTTCGGTACATGAAATCTTTTTTTAAGGTATTCAATATTTTCATCAAGCGATGTACTGACCTTTTTATCGCTCTCTTGCTCGTAGGTTTTACCATTTCCGCCATCACTTTTTTTATCTTCGTCTTTACTGTTATCGTTCTCTTTTTTTGTTTTATCTTCTTCGTTGCCTTCTTTTGTCTTATTGTTTTCATCTTCAACTTTTGGGGGCTCATCATTATATTTTGCCTTTTTATTTTCCTTATGCTTCCTGCCTCTACGAGCAGCCAGCTTGTCAATTGATTTAGGTATCAATATTTTTGGAGCTATTGGCATAGTTTCTTTGTCCGACATATCGGATTTTTTGTTTTTTTCATTGTTATTTTCATTATCTTTAATGCTTGATCCAATTATATTCAAGAGCTTATTCTGAACATCAAGCTGGGTTTTCAGGTATTCCTTCTCCTTTTCTTCTTCCTGTTTACTCTGGTCTTTTATTTCCGCCGATTGGTTTTCCTCCTGTTCCTTCGGTGCTTCCTTCTGTTCATTTTCTTCCTGACCTGTCTGGCTATCTCCAGCTTTTTTCTGCTGACCTTTTTGTACCGTCTGGTCACCTCCCTCGGCCTGTTCCTGCTTTTCTGCCGGATCACCTTCCTCTTGTTCTCCCGATTTTGCTTGCTCTTTATTTTCCTTCTTCTGATTATTTCTATTATCCTGTTTTTTACCCCAACTGGATGATTCGGCTGGATCCTCAAGAAGTTCGAATCCCATTTCCATGTCAGTTTTTGAGGGCTCTTCATATACAAAAAGCTTCTTTATGAATTTTAACATAAGGCGGCACCATCCTTATTTATCTGATCATTACAAGAATCATTATTTGCGTTTGAGGTTTATATTATCCAATATAAAGAAAGCTTATTATACAGCCATCATATTGCATAAAAAACTTGACCTGACTGAATTATGGGATACAATAAAATAGTATATTCAAGTATGAAACTGAGAGGATAGAGTTTGATAAATGTTAAAGATCTTAAAGCATTTTAAACCATATTTATTTTCGATACTATTTATAATCAGCTTACTTGTAGTGCAGGCATTTTGCGACCTTGCGCTTCCTGATTATATGTCCGATATTGTCAATATCGGTATCCAGCAAGGCGGTATAGCAAATGCCGTACCCGATACTATAAGAAAGTCGGAAGCCGACAGATTGACATTATTTATGTCAGAGGAAAACAAGAAGGTTTTTTACGATTCATATGATCTTTTCGTACCCGGCGATGTTAACCAGAAGGATTACGTTGATTATGTCAAAGATTATCCCCTTCTTTCGACCGAGCCTCTTTATATATTGAAACCAGTCGGAAGCGATAAAATAAACCAATTGGATCAGATCCTCGCAAAGCCGATGATAATTGTCTTTGCGGCAACAGATAACAGATTTGGAGATTTGTTCGGAAAAAGCAGCTCTGCTCCTGTTACCAAAGAAGCCCTGGATTCATTTTCAAATCTTCCGCAAGAAATCAGAACCGGGATTCTAAATAAGATCGATGAAATGCTCGCCCCGCTTTCCCAAAGCATGATCACCCAATCGGCCATTGAATATATAAAAGTTGAGTATAAGGCTATAGGAATCGACACAAATAAGTTACAGGTAAAATATCTCATCCTATCCGGTCTAAAAATGCTTGGAGTTGCGCTTCTCAGTATGACAGCAACTATATTTGTTGCATTGACCGGTACAAGAGTGGCTGCCGGCCTTGGAAGGGATCTGAGGTCAGATGTGTTTAAGAAGGTTGAGAGCTTTTCCAGTGTCGAGTTCGATAAATTCTCGACCGCTTCACTTATAACAAGAACAACCAATGACATTCAGCAGGTACAGATATTTACGGTAATGCTGCTAAGAATAGTGTTCTATGCCCCGATCCTGGGTTTTGGAGGAGTTTTGAAGGTACTGTCCACCCGTACCAATATGGGCTGGGTCATCGCAGTGTCAGTTTTCGTAATCATGTCCATTGTAATAATCATGTTCAGTATAGCCATACCTAAGTTTAGAATAGTCCAGAAGCTTGTTGATAAGCTAAATCTTGTAACAAGGGAAAATCTCACGGGTCTTATGGTCATTCGTGCCTTCAATACACAAAAACATGAAGAAGAACGTTTTGATAAAGCCAATATGGATCTGACTAAAACAAATCTTTTTATTAACCGAACCATGTCCCTGATGATGCCTCTTATGATGCTTCTAATGAACTGCGTGTCCCTGCTGATCATATGGGTTGGAGCTCACAGAGTTGACAGCGGTGCAATGCAGGTAGGCGATATAATGGCTTTTATTTCATACGCAATGCAGATCATCGTATCATTTCTCATGATATCGATGGTTTCCATCATGCTTCCCCGTGCTTCTGTCTCTGCAGAACGTATTGCAGAGGTTCTTGATGTTGAACCCTCAATAAAGGATCCTGAGACAAAAAAACTATTCGATCCGTCACTTAAGGGTCAGGTCGAATTTAAAGATGTCTCCTTCCGTTATCCCGGAGCCGATGATTGCGTTCTGGAAGACATTTCATTTATTGTAGAAAGGGGTAAAACGACTGCTTTTATCGGAAGCACAGGCAGCGGAAAATCAACCCTGATCAATCTTATTCCCCGCTTTTATGACGTCACCAAAGGACAAGTGATAGTCGACGGACAGGATGTCCGCGAAGTTTCTTTAAAAGAATTGAGAGATAAAATAGGCTATATACCTCAAAAAGGTGTCTTATTTTCAGGTACCGTCAAGAGTAACCTTCTTTATGGCATTGACAGTGGTTCGATAGAAAAAGAGGATGAAGAAAAAATATTGCACAAAGCCGCGGAAATATCTCAGGCACTGGGATTTATCCAGGGGATGCCGGAGGGCTTCAACGCGCCTGTTTCACAGGGAGGGACCAATGTATCGGGAGGCCAGAAGCAGCGTTTATCCATAGCAAGAGCACTGGTTAAGAATCCTGAAATATATATATTTGATGACAGTTTTTCCGCTCTCGATTATAAAACCGACTCCTTATTGAGAAAAGCCCTTAAGTCGGAGCTGGGTGACAGTACCTTGATAATCGTGGCGCAGCGGATCAGTACAATTATGGATGCAGATCAGATAATAGTTCTGGACAAAGGAAGAATAGCCGGATCAGGAACCCATAAAGAGCTCCTGGAAAACTGTGAGGTCTATCGGGAAATTGCTTCTTCCCAGCTTTCAAAGGAGGAGTTGGCAATATGAGTGAAAACAAAAGTAATCTCAACCCAAAGCCTGTAAGAAGAGGACCGGGCGGCGGACCTATGGGGCGTATGGTTCCCGGTGAAAAACCTAAAGACTTTAAAAAGACCTTCGATACTCTCTTAAGATATCTAAAGCCTTATCACCTATCGATATTATTGACCTTAATATTTGCAGGCTGCAGCGCGACATTCTCCATTATTGGTCCCAAGGTCATCGGAAATGCGGTCACAGAGCTTTATAAAGGCCTTGTGAGTAAGGTTTCCGGTGTGGAAGGTGCGGGAATAGACTTTAAAACTATAGGTAATACCTGTATCTTTCTTTTGGGGCTTTACCTCGTAAGCGCGTTATTTGGCTTCATTCAGGGCTATATAATGTCAGGCATAGCACAAAAGGTTTCCTACAATCTGCGAAAAGCTATTTTGAAAAAAATAAACAAAATTCCCCTTAAGTATTTTGATAAGAATACCCACGGTGAAGTTCTTTCAAGGGTCACCAATGATGTTGATACCGTAAGTCATACTCTGAATCAAAGTCTTCCTCAGATCGTTTCGTCTGTAACATTAATAATCGGTATCCTTTTTATGATGTTTTCGATCAATTGGGTCATGACTTTGGCTTCACTTTTGATCCTGCCGTTCTCTACCATATTTATAGCCTTCGTAGTCAAAAAGTCGCAAAAACACTTTAAAGCACAGCAGGAATATCTGGGCCATTTAAACGGACATGTTGAAGAAATGTATGGCGGTCATATAATCATGAAGGCCTTTAATGGTGAAGAACGATCCATCAGAAAGTTCGAGGAATTAAATGATACCTTATACAGCTCGGCATGGAAAAGCCAGTTCCTGTCCGGCATGATGCATCCTATAATGAGCTTTGTGGGCAATCTGGGTTATGTCATGATTGCTATTCTCGGCGGATACCTATCAATGAACAATGTGATTCAGGTTGGCGATATTCTGTCTTTCATCCAATATGTAAGACAACTGACACAGCCTTTAGCTCAGGGAGCACAGATAGCTAATATACTTCAGTCAACCATAGCGGCTGCTGAAAGAGTCTTTGAATTTCTCGATGAGCCGGAGGAAGCTCCCGATCCCGAAAATTCGGTGATATTAACAGAACCACGCGGTGAAGTCTCTTTCAAAAATGTCAGCTTTGGCTATGACCCTGAAAAAATAATCATAAAGGATTTAACCGCTGATATAAAGCCCGGACAAAGGATTGCAATCGTTGGTCCCACTGGAGCAGGTAAAACAACCCTGGTAAAGCTTCTTATGCGTTTCTATGATATTAACAGCGGCTTGATCACCATCGACGGACACGATATTAAAAGCTTTAAGCGCGAAGATCTTCGCAGCTTATTCGGTATGGTTCTGCAGGATACATGGCTCTTTAGCGGAAGCATTATGGAAAATATCCGCTACGGAAATCAAGGCGCTTCTGACGAAGAAGCTGAAGCTGCTGCCAAAGCCGCCCATGCCCATCATTTCATCAGAACAGTACCTGACAGCTATAATATGATATTAAACGAGGAAGCAAGCAATGTCAGCCAGGGACAAAAGCAGCTTCTGACTATTGCCAGAGCGATCTTGTCCGATCCGAAAATACTTATATTGGACGAGGCTACCAGCTCAGTTGACACACGTACCGAAATACTTATACAAAAAGCTATGGATAACCTTATGAAAGGCCGGACCAGTTTTATTATCGCCCACCGTCTTTCAACCATTCGTGACGCAGATCTGATTCTTGTTATGAAGGACGGCGACATAGTTGAACAGGGCAGGCACGAAGAACTGCTTCAAAAGGACGGCTTTTACGCAACCCTCTATTACAGCCAGTTCGAAACGACAAATGCAGGCTGACATGATTGTTTTATACGTATTGTTTGATTTAATGCGTCGCAGTGAGTAACGGGGACGGTTCTTTTTACTCATTTTGCAGTTTGAGTAACGGGGACGGTTCTTTTTACTCATTTTGCAGGGGCGACATCGGTCGTCCGAATGAGTAACGGAGATGTCCCTTTCACTCATTCTGAAGTGAAAGCCATTGTGAGATCAGCTCTTCGTGCTGCGCTTCCAGTTCCTTCTTCTCTGCCAGAAGCTCGCTCAAACGCTCATAGTCTGTGGCATACATCTCCATCTCTTCCTCTATCTCACTTAAGCGATGCTCTGTAAAGGCTATATCCTCTTCGGTCTTATTAAGCTTTTTTTCTATAGCCTTTGGACTAGGCTTTCTGATACGGCTATCGGATCTGACCTTCAAAGTCTTGGCTTTATTATTTTCTGAGCCTTGTTTTTGCTGTGCTTGATAACGTCTCCAATGACGATATTCCTCATAGTCTCCGTCAAAGACATATAACTTGCCTTCTTCAAGCTCGCATACGCTTTTTGCGAATTTTCTGATAAAATAACGGTCATGAGAAACAAACAGGATTGTTCCCTCGAAATCGTCCAGAACCTCCTCCATCCACTCTCTGGAAGCAATATCCAAATGGTTTGTGGGCTCGTCCAGTATCAGAAAATTGACACCCTTCTGCATCAAGAGACATAACTTCAAACGGCTTCTTTCACCACCCGATAGATTTTCCACTGTCTTGAAAACATCATCACCTGTGAAGAGAAATCCGGCAAGCAGATTACGAGCACTGCCCTCGTCTATTATCAGCTCTCTGCGCACAGTCTCTAGTATTGTGAGCTCAGGCTCATCAAATTGAACTATCTGAGGAAGATAAGCGGTTTTTACACTTGGGCCCTTCCTCACCATTCCGGCATCGGGATCCAACTCACCCTGGATAATTTTCAGAAGCGTCGTTTTGCCTGTCCCGTTATTTCCTAAAAGCACAAGCCGGTCACCATTTCTTATCAGCAGATTAATATCATCCAGAATTATTCTGCTTTCATAGCTTTTCCGGATACCTTTTATGCTGAGCACCTCGGCACCGGAGAAGACATCTGATTTGAATGCCTTTGATAATTTTCTTTCTTTTCGGGGCTTTGGTGTAGCGTCCTTTTGAATTCTGTCCAGCCGCTTTTCCATACTGAATGCTCGCTTGTGTAGCTTTGGGTTATCGGCTCTTCTTGCCCAGTCATGCATCCTTTTGACAGCGGCCTCTAACTGCTTTATCTTTCTTTGCTCCTGTTCAAATCTCTTAAGCTGCTCGATCCTTCTCTGCTCCTTTATTATGGCATATTTGCTGTAATTGCCATCATAAGAAACTGCCAGTCCATCTTCTATTTCTATTGTTTTCTCAGTTATCTTATCCAGAAAATATCTGTCATGGGATATTACGATCACAGTTCCGCTAAAAGTGCTTAAGTATTCTTCCAGCCATTCGACAGCATTGATATCCAGATGGTTTGTAGGCTCGTCAAGCAGAAGGATATCAGCATCGGTAAGAATTATTCTTGCGAGGTTTACACGGGTTTTCTCTCCTCCGCTTAAATCTGAAAATAACCTGTCCTGCATTTCTTTGTCGATGCCTATACCGTTACAGACTTTTTTGATTGAGGTTTCAATAGTATATCCGCCTCTTGCTTCATACTCATGGAGAGCTTCACCATACTGCTTTATCAATTGAGGCGAATTATCATAAGCCATTTTTGCTGCCATATTATGTATTTTGTCCTTCAGTTCGTATACATCGCAAAATGCTGAATCCAGGACCTGATATACGGTAGTATCCGGCTTATATTCAGGTATCTGATCCAATACTCCCACCCTTCGTCCTCTGGCCATCTGAAGCTCACCTTTATCATACCCCTCTGCGCCGGATATGATTTTAAACAGAGTCGTTTTACCCGCTCCATTTTTTCCGATGAGTCCGACAACAGTATCCTCGAAGATTTCAAAGGACACGCTCTTGAGAACATGTTGAGTACCATAATATTTATGAATATCTTTTAGAACAATTTCAGCCATTATAATTTCCTTCCCATGCCATGGGGTCATGCTTGAATTATCCAAAATGAGTGAAAAGGACCGTCCCCTATACTCATTCTATATTAGAAACAAGTGAATTGTTTATTGCTTTAACAGCTTTATAAATAAGGTCTTTAGCCCTCTCCCAGTGTTTATCATAACACTCTGCTTCAAGAAGCTTGTTTTCGACACCCAAAATAATACCAAATGCCAATAACAATACCGGGTCTGATATGGTATCAGGTAAGTCATCAATATTAAAATCTTTATCTGATATAAGCTTCCTGAGCTTAATAAGGGTCCGTACTCTTGTCAGCCTGTATTGAGTTCGCTTCTGGATATTAAGAGCATACCAGAAAAGCAAAAATCCTACAGGGAGCATCAGGTAGCCGGACCAGATCGACATTGCTACAGGCACAATGCAGCCAGCGGCAAAAAGAATGGCACCCAAAATAAGACACAAGTTCCTATAGTATAGCTGCCCGGGATCCAGAGTATTTTTACTTGCAAAATCATTTTTTATCGTATCGGACCATGCTTTGTAGTATCGTGTAAGCTTGACAGAATCAGGCGCTCCTCTTTTGGCAGAAATTCTGCCCGGGCAAAAAGATCCGGTTGTTTCACTAAAATCTTTTACACAGTCCAATAAGTGCTGCTCTGTTATGTCAGCATCTTCTATTTCGGCATTCTCTGGTATTTTGAAACTCAGGTGATCCTTCCCCTCATAGATGTTGATCTCCATTTCAAGTCTTCCTTTATATACCGAATGGAGCAATCCTGAAAAGAACGCCCGTGCTCCGGCTCTTCCCTTTAATAGAAAACCTGCCTCAGGCGGGCTTATCTGAGCTATATCCTGCAATTCAAAAGCAGTTTTTTCATTGCCTGCTTTTAATTCCCTGCCTGTTCTTAAAATCGTCAGCATACCCAAGTATGAAGCAAATAGAGATATGACTGCAAAGAACACTGTCATCCGTTTTCTCATTTTTTCATTCCAGGCTAACCTTCCAACTTCTTTAGCGGCATTTTCCCTGGCTCTGAGCAGATCAGACTTATCACTTTCCGAGTATTCTTTCTCTTCCTGGGTAAGAGTTTCGGAATAGTTTATATCTTCTGTAACGGGTGCATCTGAAACCAAATATTCCGGGAAAGCAATGCGAGCTTCCACATATTCGCCGGGGACCGTATTCGGTATTATATAGCTAATGCGCCGTCTGTCACTTATGTTTTTTTGGCCGACCAGAACACCGTGAAGATAAGATTTTATGTTCTCCTGATTTGTATATTTAGGAAGACGGACGTCAATATTTATACTTGAAATATAACCTTCCCAGTTCTTAAAAACATGATACCTCTTATATTCCGCAATATCTTTATAACGTTTTATTGCGTTTTTCACCTTATACTGAACTACGAACGTTGCCTGCTGGTTTGTAAAAGAACCGTAAATCTTAAGCCTGACAAGATCACTTTCCTGTATGGCGCTGTAGGTACCCGTAAAAACATTGGCATCCCATTGCCCTGCCGACAGTCTTTCACATTTGATGTACTCGGATTTTTTTAATGTATAGACATTTATTATCTCTATCTCTTCATCTTCACGCCTGTCAATCAGTATAACAGCATTATTACTGTTTCCCAGATGGCTGTATTTGACTTTTTCCGTGATATCCAGCGTACCGTCTTTTAAAATCTTAACATCAACATCATATGACGATATTATATATCCATACTGCAGCAAAGCCGAAACAGGCACCAGGGATGAAAGTAAAACAATAAAAGGAAGTATTGCTGCTGAAACGAGCTTCAATATTTTGCTTTTCATTGGTACCTCCTTTAAAGTATCATTGAATTATCCTTGTCTTTGGTAACGGGTGAGGCCGTTATTAAAAGATCCTTGATTTTAGAGAAAAACGGCTTATAATCCGCAAACAACAGTAAAGGCGCAATTATGGCAGCCCTGTACCGATAATAGGTATCTGCGACATTTTCACTGATAAGCGCGTTTATCAGGCTGTAGGATACTATGAATGCCAGGAGTCCTAAAAGAAACGGATCCCACTTAATCAGAGCAAACATTATACCAAACACTGAAATAACCATACAAATATACCATAATATCATCTCAATACGTACAACTGTTATGGCTAAAGGATTACATGCAATGTCAGGAATAAAGGGAACTTCTTCCAGATGTGGTTTGGTCAGAAACCCATTTATGGAGTCAGGAACATTTTTAGACATTATTGTTTTGAGGATTGAACTTATTTCTTCATCCAGGTTTTCATCACCGCTTGTAGTCCTGTCCATTGTTAATGCGTGATAATCCCTCATATTATGTCTGACAGTTGTAAAGCTTACAATGCAGCAGGTAATCAGGACAGCAAACAAAAATCCGAATACCATATTCCGCTTAGTATTAAGAAAATAGAACAAAAGACAGATAAACAAACCTCCCCCAAAGGTGTAGAGCATGTATATCCTTAAGAGTGTACTTAACCAGAGAAGGAGACAAACGGTCAGAATATATATCCATTGCCTCAATATTGACCAATCTCTTTGTTTGATGACTCTAAGAGTCATGTACCATATTAAGATAATCAGAAAGAAAATCATGGATTCTTTTCTGGTATCAGTTGTCCACACGATCATACTTGGTATGAATAAATAAACAAGCCCAATCAATCTGGATTTTTTTAGACTGAAATTAAGACTTAGTGCGATCCTTGTAAGGTAATACCCTGACAGAACCGAAATAAACGCATTAATAAAAGATGCCGCATATCTGTTGACTCCGAAGATCGCATACTGGATTCCAGTCAAAACCGTATACCATGTATATTCATAACGTACATTCCATAATGGAGTTCCCGATTGCAGCTGAATTGCCACATCTTTGGCAATTTGATGATAAATAAGACCGTCAGTTCCCGAATACTCGGTTCCGTTTGCATAAATCACAAAGACAAAAATAAACCTGCATATCAAAGCAAGTTCCGCAAAAGCGATAAACCATAATCTGCCAGGTTTATTTTTTAATATCAAAATGCCGACAGCGGCTGTTAAAGCCATAAGCATCAGCATCCACAAAGCATTTTCAAGCATTATGATTCCGAACCTCAGTATTAATACAATGTCAGTGATGGAACAGCCTTAATCCGGTAAAACACATAACAATTCCATATGTATTGCATGCCTTTATCACTTCATCATCCCTGACCGAACCGCCGGGCTGGGCTATATATTTAACATTGCTCATTGCGGCTCTGTCTATATTGTCCTTAAAAGGGAAAAAAGCATCGGAGGAGAAGGCAACTCCGGTAAAAGTATTAATCCAGTCCGCTTTTTCCTTAACTGTTAATCTCTCAGGAACAGTTTCAAAGAGCTTCTTCCACTCTTCAAGCTCCGCTTCGGTAATATCATCCCTAAGGTATAGATCTATAGCATTATCTTTAACAGGGTTTTTAAGACCTTCCTTAAATTTAAGCGAAAGAACCTTGGGATGCTGGCGAAGCATCCATGAATCGGCTTTGCCGGCGGCAAGTCTGGTGCAATGTATACGGGATTGCTGACCGGCTCCGCAGCCGATAACCTGTCCGTCATATGCAAAGCAAACAGAATTCGATTGTGTATATTTCAAGGTTATTGTGGCAATGAGCAGATCTCTGATCCCTTCCTCCGGGATATCCTTGTTTTCGGACACTATGTTATTGAAGGTTTCTTTATTAATAGCAGCATTATTTCTTAATTGCTCCAGAGTAATTCCAAAAATATCGCGGCTTTCAATCACTTCAGGTACGTACTCTGGATCTATCTTCATTATTACATATCCGCCCTTTTTCTTTGCTCTGAGGATGGATAAGGCTTCCTCTTCGTAGCCGGGTGCGATGATACCGTCGGAAACCTCTTTGGAAAGAAGCCTTGCCGTATCAATATCTACAGTATCACTTACAGCAATAAAGTCTCCAAAGGATGAAACCCTGTCGGCTCCTCTCGCTCTTGCATATGCTGTTGCTACTGGCGAGATATTCAGCCCTTCAAGATGGTAAGCTTTTTTTAGTGTATCTCCCAATGGCACGGCTACAGCCGCCCCTGCCGGGCTTACATGTTTAAACGAGGTTGCGGCAGGTAAACCTGTCGCTTCCTTTAATTCTTTTACTAATTGCCATGCGTTAAGAGCATCGGCAAAGTTTATATAACTGGGGCTTCCGTTTAATATTTCTAACGGAAGCTCGCCGTTTTTGCTGTATATCCTTGCGGGCTTCTGATGCGGATTGCATCCGTATTTAATTGCCAATTCCTGCATAGTGATCCATCCTCCCAATCAAATATCACTGTAACGGTTCTTTATTTTAATATCCGCTTTTCCTGTTTTAATATCTATTGTCTTTGCCAGAATCGAAATCCTGTTGTCAGGGTCAAGCAGTTCCCAGTAATAGTTAAGCCCTTCGTCTATGCTGTTTGGAATAGGCACAATATATGGCTCTCCTGAAAATGAGGGCAAAACGGTGCCATCACTTTCATAAGTATGGATACAATGCCCAAATCCGGGAATAGGCTTTTCATAGTTAAAGAAGCTTCGTATGCATGTGGCCGGATCGCCGTTTTGAGTCTTCAATATGGCAAGTGTATAAGCATTTTTCCCCTCAAGTTCCGTCAACCCGGTGATCCTTGGCGTATAATTCGGTTCGTCAGGCTCGAAGGTACGTGTCATTAATGCAGCCTCAAAACTTTCGCCTGATTTCAGATAATCGTACACTGTATCGGTTTGGTCTCCGTTTGAAATGATGTGAAAATTTTCAAAACTCTTAAGGGGGTAGTAAATAATAAGTGATGGGTCGGTAAGCTTGCTGTCGTCATATGCCTTTGTTCTCACAAAGCCGTTTTCCTCAATAAAAATCCTGTTTCTGCTGTTTTCGCTTCTGCCCATGATCCAGTAAATCTGAAAGAATTTTTTACCGTCCGCGGAAGCTCCAAGTACGATACCCCTTCCGGGATATTTATTTTTTTGAAGTTTTTCAGCGTTTTTTATCGCAATTTGCTCTGGCATATGTTCTCCCTTCCCTGCTTAAAATGAAAACAGGCAAATAAAGTCCTATAAGGCTTTACATAGACTAAAACTGTATAATGATCAAATTAATTTTACATGAATTGCCTTATAACAACAAGGGTTAAACACGACAATAATGATATGCTTTAAGTCTCTTGCATTATACAATTTTTCATTTCCTATAAAGCATACCTTTGCTGATTTTATCTTTTATTTCCTCGCCTTTGATCATTTCCAGCAGTTTAAAAGAAAATTCAAAGGCTGTTCCCGGCCCTCTGGAAGTGATAAAGTTCTGATCAACAACTACATCTTCCTGCGATAATATCGCGCCTTTCAAATCTTCCTCACATCCGGGATAGCAGGTAGCTTTTATGCCCTTCAACAACCCTAATCTCCCCGGTATTGTCGGTCCTGCACATATCGCAGCTATATTGCCTTTATTATCATTATGAGCTGTCAGAAGCTTTTTCAGAGACTCAGATGCAAACAGCTCCTCAACACCTTTACCGCCGCCCGGCAATACTATCATATCGTCCGGTGCGATTTCGATTTTGTCAATTGTCGCATCGGCTACAACAGGAATTTCTCTGGCGCTTACAACAATTTTATCATTCTTGATCGAAACTAATATGGTTTCAACCTCTCCCCGCCTCAGAACATCAACAACTGCCAGTGCTTCAATTTCCTCAAAGCCATCAGCCATCATAACATATACTTTCATGATATCTCCTCCTCTTTTTTATTATTATATCCCATAAGCAACAAACCTAAAAGACTGGTATAATTAAATTAAGTACCACTAATAATCATAAAGGAGAATTGTTTTTATGGCAAATAATAAGCTTAAGCTTACCAGAACAGGAAATAAGGAAAATACAGGCATGCCCCAATACTCGCTAAGTTATAAGCAGGAAAAAGGACAATCGATTACTGATATCAGTTATGAGATATTAACAAGACTAAAAAAGGATAATGATGCAGTGATTGAAATAAACAGTTCTCTTACAATGAAGACAGGAGGAAACACTGATTTCCAGCCTGAAAAACTTCTTGCTGAGATCCGGGATCTGGATCTCGTATATTCTTACAGAAAGGTTAAGGAGACTAAAAACCAGGGGTTCATCAATTCACTGTTTATGGGAAAAAAGCCTGGTGACAGTCATGAGATTTATGTATATATTCCAGGTAATATATGGAGCATAGATTTATTCAAAAGGATATCACCTTCTTTCGGGGTAAGATATTATATAATGAGAAAATCTGACGAGGGAAGTAATATCCTGGATGAAATGATACGTATGACGGACAATGAGAAAGCCGATCACTTTGAATATATTATATTTGATTTAACCGAATTGAAAAGAATGGGTATTATAAGTAATAGACATAGTTTTGAAGACATTGAAAAAATCCTTGGAATAATGTAATTTCCTGATATTCCTTATACACTTCTATTTTTGATAATATTATTGTATAATTATATATGAGGTAAGATTTCATCTTTGTCAGACGATTTATTTTAAGGAGATGAAAGTTATGAGCCCGGCAATCAAAAACAGGTATTTTTCTGCGGTGATAAAGCTTATTATGTTTATCTGCCTTTCGGTAGTTACTATTTTTGTTTTATTTAAAGGCAATTTTATTGCCAGAGGAATTGTTTTTCTGCTTATTATTTCGGTTGGTCTGTTTTATATTTGGAAACGCAGACATCCAAAATCCACGGAATATGATGAAGTTGGATACTGGAGCGGACTTGATGACTTTGAACTGGGAATAGATTATCATTGCTTCAATGATTTGGATATATCTGATGATGATCTTGATTTATTTCCCGGTGATTTCTATGACAGCAGACCTGTCTGAATAACAATTTAACTAACAAAATTTTTACATACAAAGAGAGGCTTTTTCAAGCCCTCTTATTTTTCTGTGTATTAGTCTTCCTGCATCCATTAATAAAGATCATAAAGAGAGCCTTAAACGGCTCTCTTATAGTTTGTGAAAGCTTTTACACGCGGCATCAATTATTTTATTTCTACAACTGCGCCAACTTCCTTGAACTTATCGGCGATAGCTGTAGCTTCTTCTTTGGACAAGCCTTCCTTTATCGTATTTGGAACATTTTCCGTAACTTCCTTTGCTTCCTTGAGTCCAAGAGAAGTGATCTCACGAACAACCTTGATAACCTTGATCTTCTCAGATCCTGTTTCCTTAAGAATGACTGAAAATTCTGTCTGCTCTTCTGCAGGTCCGGCTGCAGGTCCGGCTGCGGGTCCGGCTGCTACAGCAACGGGAGCTGCGGATACGCCGAATTCTTCTTCAATAGCTTTTACGAGATCTCTAAGCTCAAGAATGGTTAAAGTTTTGATTTCTTCAATGAACTTTGTAATTTTTTCACTCATTTTAATATCCTCCATTACATTAATTTAAACTCTTATTCAAAATAAAACTAGGCGTTTTCAGCCTGTTCCTGCTTCTCAGCAATAGCATCGAGAGCAATGGCAAGACCATAAAGCGAACTTTGCAGACTTCCGATAAGTCTTCCCAAAAGCTCTTCTTTTGATGGTGTGGAAGCTAATTCCTTTATGCCATCAATATCAATTATGTTTCCTTCGGCCATGCCGCCCTTGATCTCAAGTTTGTTAAAATCTTTGGCAAACTTCGCCAGCACTTTTGATGGGGCTACAGGATCGGTCGTGCTGATAGCAACGGCTGTCGGTCCTGTAAGATACTTTCCAAGTCCTGCTAAATCACTGTCTTTGATTGCAAAGCTGATAATTGAGTTTTTTATTACCTTATATTCAACATCCGCCTCGCGCAATTCTTTTCTAAGCTTTGTGTCCTGGTCAACCGTAAGCCCTCTGTAATCAGCGAGAACAATTGACTTTGCATTTTTCAGCTTTTGTGCCAGTTCGTCAACCAATGCCTTTTTATGTTTAAGAATCTTTTCACTGGGCATTAAGCGCACCTCCTTAGTTATAATGAAAAACCCTTTCATGATCCAACTATAGACAATGAAAGGGTATAATACCATTCAAAGATAACCTCGGCAGGATGATCTACGTTATATCCCTTAACAGCTATAATGGGATTCCTGCTGTCTACAGTCAGATATGCAATTACTACATGGGGTATTCTACAGTATCAGATATAATTAGTCAAGAGCTTTTTGCTGATTGATCTTGATACCGGGACCCATGGTTGATGTTACTGTTATGCTCTTAAGATACTGACCTTTGGCTGCGGCTGGCTTAGCCTTAACAACAGCCTCAAGAAGGGTATGGAAATTATCATGGAGTTTTTCGGTTCCAAAGGATACCTTGCCGATAGGGCAGTGAATTATGTTCGTCTTATCAAGACGATATTCGATCTTACCTGCTTTAATATCAGCTATAGCTTTAGCTATGTCCATGGTCACAGTTCCGGCCTTTGGGTTTGGCATAAGGCCTTTTGGACCTAATACGCGGCCTAAACGGCCAACAATACCCATCATATCAGGAGTTGCAACAACCACATCAAAATCAAACCAGTTTTCTTTTTGGATCTTCGTTACAAGATCTTCTGCGCCAACAAAATCTGCACCATTCTGTTCAGCCTCGGTAGCTTTTTCGCCCTTGGCAAAAACAAGAACTCTGACAGTTTTACCTGTACCATGGGGCAGAACTACCGCGCCTCTCACCTGTTGATCAGCGTGACGCGAGTCAACACCCAGCTTTATATGGGCTTCAACAGTCTCATCAAACTTAGCCGGTGCAGTTTTTTGTACTAATTCCAGAGCTTCTGCCGGCTCGTACAGTTTTGTTCTATCAACGAGCTTCAGGCTCTCAAGATATTTTTTGCCTCTCTTCATTTCATTTCACTCCTTTGTGGTAAAACATTAGCGGGAAATTTCCCTCCCACATATCGGGGCTTTCAGTCTTCAACTACAACGCCCATGCTTCTTGCGGTACCGGCGATTATACTCATAGCGGATTCGATATTTGCCGCATTGAGATCGACCATTTTCATTTCAGCAATCTTTTTCACATCTTCTTTGGAAATTTTAGCTACCTTTTCTCTGTTAGGCACTGCAGATCCGCTTTCGATTTTACAGGCCTTCTTTATAAGAACGGCAGCCGGCGGAGTCTTTGTGATAAAAGAAAAAGAACGATCGCTGTAAACTGTTATAACGACCGGAATAACCAACCCAGCATCCTTTGCCGTTCTTTCATTGAACTCCTTGCAGAATCCCATGATATTAACGCCATGCTGGCCGAGGGCTGGTCCAACCGGTGGAGCAGGAGTTGCTTTTCCTGCATTGAGCTGTAATTTTATATAGCCCAAAACTTTTTTTGCCATTATAGTCCACCTCCCAGTATTCTATCCTGATAATCCATCAGGAATCTATTTCAAACCAACTTAGTTTAATTGGCCGAAAACTAAATTAAAGCTTAATGATCTGAACAAAATCAAGCTCGACCGGTGTCTCTCTTCCAAACATGGAAACCATAACACGAACCTTTTTCTTGTCAAGGCTGATTTCTTCAACAGTTCCGATGAAGTTTTCGAGAGGCCCGTCTATAACGCGAACGCTGTCGCCCACCTCATAATCTACAACTGTCTCGAATTGCTCCACGCCCATCATTCTTACTTCATCGTCAGACAATGGGACCGGCTTCGAGCCCGGACCGACAAATCCGGTCACACCACGGGTATTCCTGACAACGTACCATGAATCATCCGTCATTATCATCTTCACAAGCACATAACCAGGAAAAACCTTTTTAAGGGTGGCCTTCTTCTTGCCATCCTTGATTTCGATTTGCTCTTCCATAGGAACAACAACATCAAGAATAAATTCCTGCATTTTTCTGTTTTCAACAATCTTTTCTATATTGGCCTTCACCTTATTCTCATAACCGGAATAGGTGTGCACAACATACCATTTGGCTTCCTCTGTCATACTTACTAAAGCGGAAACTTATGTTCCGCCCTCCTTTTGGCTTACTGTCCGAAAACAGCTTTAAATATAAGACCCAGTCCGGCATCGGCGATCCAAATAATTCCGCCGATAAAAAGGCAGGCAACAAATACAGTCAGAGTGTTGTTTATCAACTGCTGCTTCGTTGGCCATATTACCTTTTTCATTTCCAGGCGGACTTCTTTAAAGAACTTGCCCGCACGTTGTCCGAATCTTTCTTTTTTTTCACTCATTTTGAAAACTCCCCATTATTTTTTATTAACAGGTAAACTATTTAGTTTCCTTATGGGCTGTGTGTTTGCGGCAGAACCTGCAGTACTTGTTCATTTCAAGTCTGTCAGGATCGTTCTTCTTATTCTTTTTTGTATCATAATTTCTCTGCTTGCACTCACTGCAAGCCATGGTGATTCTGACTCTCATCTTGAACACTCCTATGCCAATTGCTCATATTTTACGCATAAAAAAAGCGCTTGCAAAGCAATAAAAATATTATCACACAGACAATCCAAAGTCAAGTATCAGGACAAAAAAACCTGGCAAACCAGGGGGACGGTTCTTCTGGTTTATTAGCCTATCCCTTGTCAATCGGTAACCCGGAGAACCGTCCGAAACTGCTGAAAAAGTTGTTTCTTAGATGTCATTACTTATCAAAGAACATACTTTGTATGTTCCAGGCGAAGAATCTTATTAGCTGATTATGCGGGTTTTAAGATTCTTCATTCCGCTTTGCTCCATTCAGAATGACAAAACCCGGACTTTTTCAGTAGTTTCGAACCGTCTCCTTGGTTTACCTGGTTTACCCCCTGATTTAGAATCAAGCCTTCTTAAGCAAAGCTTTTTGTTTTCTTTCCTTCCATACCAGCCAAAGAGGAGACGCAATAAAAACAGTTGAATAAACCCCGGTAATAACGCCCAACAGCAGGGAAAAACTGAAGTTATACAGCGAATCAATATTATTGGTGGCTGATAAAATAAAAAGAGCAACGATACAAATCAATGTAGTCGTCAACGTATTTATTGAGCGGGACAGAGATTGATGAATACTTACATTGACAATACTGCCCAAATCAGATTTTTGCATGATCCTGGTATTCTCGCGGATCCTGTCATAAATAATAACGGTATCGTTAATTGAATAACCGATCACTGTCAGGACTGTTGCTATAAAAATATCATTTAAAGGCAATCCCAATACAATGTAAACGCCAAACATAACTCCGACGTCATGAAATAGAGCCAGTATAGCGCATACTGCGGCAGAGAAACCGCTCAATATGCTGAATCTCCACGCAACATAAAACAGAATAAGAGTTACGGAAATAGCGACAGCCAGAATACCTTTTTGAAGGGCTTCCTTTCCTACCGTTGCGGTAATATTGATGTTCTCATTTTTAGGACTGTTTAAAACAAGATTAAAATTCTGTGATAAAACCTCTTTTACTCTATCTTCCTCTTCTGCGGTCAAAGGGTCATTCCCGGTTATATCAAGCCTTAACATCATTACTTTATTGTCTTCGGCATCACCGCCATAGGTCTCCATCACGCTGGCGTTAATCTCCCTTCCGATAGCCTCTTTAACCAAGTCGGCTGCCTGGTTGGGATTTACTTCGCCGACAGTCTCAATCATTAGTCTTGAGCCGCCCTTAAAGTTTATATCAAGAACAATACCTTTTACCGTCAGCATGATTCCGAAGAAAACGAATAATAAAATGCTGAAAGCAAATGCATACTTTCTGTTTTTTACAAAATCATACTTCTTCAATTTGCTTCACTCCTTTCACGCCAAAGAGCCATTTATTCCTTGAAAATCTAAACGCGGAAATCCCCTGAAGCATCATCTTTGAAGCAGTGACAGCAGAGAAGAAGCTGAACAGCGTTCCAAAGAACAAAGTAACACCAAAGCCCCTGACAGGACCTGAGCCCATGATATAAAGAACAACAGCGGTTATTATTGTAGTGACATTCGAGTCCAGAATTGCCACAAATGCTCTTTTAAAGCCTGCATCAATAGATGCTCTTAAGGATTTACCATCTCTTAATTCCTCTTTTATTCTTTCAAAGATAACTATATTACCGTCTATACTCATACCGATCGAGAGTATAATACCTCCGATACCCGGAAGCGTCACCGATATGTTAAAATTTGCAAGAGTAAGTATCTGAAGAGCCAACAGACCAGATAAAGCAACTACAGCTATAAGACCCGGAAGCCTGTAATAAAGCAACATAAATATACAGACCAAAATAAATGAGATAATCCCTGCCTTCACAGCTACATCCAGCGCACCTTTCCCGAGCTGGGCACTGATCGAATCAACCTTGACCGGTTCAAGTTTGGTGGGCAGAGCACCAAAGCGGATCTTATCGGCCAAAGCCTTCGCTGTTTCAAAGGTAAAGTTGCCGGTAATAGATGCTTCGGTAGAGGTTATCTGTGAATCTACCCTGGGAGCTGAGATGCAAATATCATCGATAAATATGGCTATTATCTTTCCGATATTCTCTTTGGTAGCTTTTGAGAATGCTTCCACACCCGATGGTTTAAGCTCAAGCAGAACAAAATATTGCCCGTTTTGATCCTGATATGCCCGCGCTGTTTTTATATGCTCGCCTGACAGAACCACTCTTCCGGTTGGAACAAGTTCTTCAGGAGCTTTATAAAAATCTTCATCATTTACTTCCTGGAATGTAAGGGCTCCGGTACTGCCCAACTCATCAAGGGCTTTTCTCGGATCAAATTCAGTTTCATTGGCTGCCCAGGGTATATCAATAACCAGGCGGTTATTTGTAGAGTCGATTTGTATGTTCTTATCATAAATACCCTGTGCGTCCAGCCTGTCCTCTATGATTCTCAGTGATGCCGATAAATCCTCGGCTATATCGCGTCCCTCAGACCCATTAGGATACACAGGCTCTAAAATAGCGCTTATACCACCCCTGATATCTATGCCTGTACGTAATTCATTAACACCTTTGATTATTCTGGATTCTGGAGATCCCAGACCTGTAAAAGCAAGCAAACAAATGATTGCGATTATCAGGACGATAAAAAAAAGCTTAAAAGTCCTGTTATCGTTCATTGGGAGCTTCCCTCCTTCTTATCTTCGTTTTGACTATCCTTACAATTATACGGCTGATTTCTCATAAGAGTCAACAGCTTACAATTATTTACATGAATATTTAGTTACAAGAGCTGTTGCTCGTGTAATCAATTACTTTCCTGCGCCTTGATCCACAGTGCGCATTCAACCCTTTTCTTTTCCAGTTCGCATTCTATTTCATAGGGTATCCTGATGTCATTATTAAACTTCCATGCGTTTGCAGCACATCCGCCACTGCAGTAAAACTTTGCCCAGCATGAACTGCACCGGGGCTTAGTGTAAACATTCGTCTCTCTGAAGGCTTCTCTTACAGTATTTTGGTTGAGCCCATCGTATATATTTCCTAAAAGAAATTCTTCATGGCCAACAAACTGATGGCATGGATAAAGCTCTCCTTCAGGGGTAACTGCCAGGTATTCGGTTCCGGAGCCGCAGCCTCGCATACGCTTGGCTATGCATGGTCCTCCCTCTAAATCGATCATAAAATGAAAGAAATTAAACCATTGTCCGTTTTTCCTGCGTTCAACATACTCTTTTGCTAAACGTTCATATTCATTGCAGACTGTATCAAGATCCTCTTCTCTTATATCGAGACCTGAATCCTTAGCGGCTACAACAGGCTCAACAGAAATCTGTTCAAACCCCAAATCGGCCATATGCAGAACATCGGCACCGAAATCAAGGTTCTTGCGGGTGAATGTGCCCCGAATATAGTACTGCTGCTCCCCCCGTTCTTCAGCCATCTTTTTGGCAAGAGGCAGAATCCGGTCATAGCTGCCGGTACCGTCAATACGTTTTCTTACCGCATCATTGACTTCTTTTCTGCCATCAAGGCTTAAAACAACATTATGCATATTCTCATTTATATAATTTTGCTTATCCTCGTCAAGAAGCATTACATTTGTGGTTATTGTAAATCTGAAATTCTTGCCGGTCTTATTTTCTCTTACTCTTGCATACTCAACAATTCTTTTGACGACCTCAAAGTTCATAAGAGGTTCTCCGCCAAAGAAGTCCACCTCAAGGTTCCTTCTATTGCCCGAGTTTTCTATAAGGAAATCAATTGCTCTTTTCCCGACCTCCAGACTCATCAAAGATCGCCGGCCCATATACTCGCCTGTTCCGGCAAAACAATAGCTGCATCGTAAATTGCAGTCATGGGCGATATGCAGGCACAACGCCTTGACAACAGTTTGTTTCGTCCATGCCGGAAGCATTTCAGTATACGGATCTTCGGTAAACAGCATATTTTTTTTCTTCAGGTATTCTATTTCTTCTATGGCTTCATTTATTTCTGCTTCTTTATATTGGCTAAGATTTTTTATTTTATCATTATTAAGAACGCCATTTCTCTCGTAACAGCCCAAAACATCATAAGCAATATCATCAAATTGGTGTACCGCTCCGCTCATGACATCCAAAACCATATTAGTACCATGGATCTTAAAGGAATGTATCATAAAATTCACCTGTTGTTTTAGCATAAACTGTAGAACAAGTATGGCTGCCGCCATACTTGTTCCTCTGACAAGAAGGGCCTTTAAGCCCTTACACAGCATAGATTAATTAAAGCATACACTTTATTTTCTTTCACACTCCTGATTGGCAACCGTGCAGGAAGTCTTGCAGGCTGACTGGCATGAAGTCTGGCATTCACCGCATCCAGCTTTTTTGATATCCTTATTCAATGTGGATTTATTGATTGTTTTGATGTGTTTCATACAATGGTTCCTCCATATCTGATCTTTTAACAATATTAATATAACATAAGGTTTATATTGTGTATAGCCTAAGCGCGATTTAAGCGATATCGAAGATTAAAACTTATAATATAAGCCGGCGCTGTTTTCGTCAGGCTTAAAACCCAAAGATTCGTAAAGCAGATCATCCTTCGTATCGTCCTTTAATGTAAATTTGCTGCCGGGATAACATGTTAGAACTTTATCGATCATATTTTTGCATATATCCTTATCGCGGTATTCGCTATCCACAACCACATTTCTTATCAAGGCATTTTTTCCGTCAAATTCCACCTGGACAAAACCAACCATATAATCAAAGTCCCATGCGGTCAATACTAAAGCCGAGTTTTCCACCATTTGGACCAGATCCTTAAAGTTATCTGTCTCAACATCAGAGCCGGCCTCGGTAAACATTTCTATAAGGCGTATGTAATCGATATCATAGCCTTTTCGATATTTTATCATGGTAACCCCCCGTTTTTACCTGTAGCATTAATATAATCATAATATTTTTTCATTCTTTTAACAAGCAGTATAATTCTTTTAAATATGTTGCCATGGCTACCGATTTTTTAATAATTACCTGTTATTATTAGTAGTGTCCGAAAAAGAAAATGGGGAGGTACTTAAAATGAAAAGAAGCATAATAAAAATCGATGAAGAAAAGTGCAACGGCTGCGGTTTATGTATAGACGCATGTCACGAAGGTGCTTTAAAGTTAATAAACGGAAAAGCCAGGCTTATTTCTGAATCTTATTGTGACGGCCTGGGAGCATGCTTACCCGAGTGCCCTACAGGTGCGATTTCAATAGAAGAACGGGAGGCTGAAGCATTTGATGAAGAGGCCGTCAAGGCCAACATGGAAAGAATGAAGCAACAAAAGGCTCAGCAGGAAGCTTTGAAGTCTATGCCCTGTGGTTGTCCCGGTTCCAGAGCAAAAGTGATAGAAAGAAAACCATCTGCCCCAGTTTATAAGGATTATAGCGGAATGAACGAAAAGCCTGTATCACAGTTGCGTCAATGGCCATGTCAGATCAAGCTTGTCTCACCGCAAGCGCCATATTTTGAAGGTGCACATCTGCTTGTTGCCGCAGATTGTACCGCTTATGCCTATGCAAACATTCACGAGGATTTCATGCGGAATAGAATAACGATAATTGGCTGCCCAAAACTGGATGATGGTGATTATTCAGATAAGCTTGCGGCGATTCTCAGTTACAATGACATTCAAAGTCTAACAGTGCTTCGAATGGAGGTGCCTTGCTGCAGCGGTCTTGCAAATGCGGCAAAGAACGCGCTTATCAAAAGCGGAAAAATGATACCCTGGAATATAGTTACAATAACCACCGACGGTGAAATACTGGAGTAGGAGTAGCTCACCCTTGGTGCTGGGCTACGATTTCCAGGTGTCATTCTGAGCGCAGCGAAGAATCTTTATTGGCTGGGTATACGGGCCTTAAGATTCTTCACTTCGCTACGCTCCGTTCAGAATGACAATATCAGTGAGAGAAAAATAAAACGTTTTAAAGCAACAAATACATGGTAGCAATTTAATGTACATTATATGAAAAGCGAGGTATATACTATGTCAATGTTTTGTTTTCAATGTGAGCAGACTGCTGGAGGAAAAGCATGTACAGTCGCAGGAGTGTGTGGTAAAAATGCAATTGTGGCTAATAAACAGGATGAATTGACCTGCGCTCTGGTGGGACTTGCCCGAGCCGCCGTGAAAAAATCGTCAAAGAATGCTGATTTACTTATGATGGAAGGACTATTCACCACAATAACAAATGTAAACTTTGACGAAGATTCAATAAGCGTACTGATATCCCGTATTGAAAATGAGAGAGACAAGCTGGGCGGGGCTGAAAATCTCCCTGTCGACGCTCTTTGGTCAGGCGATCCAGATATTCTTTCCCTAAGGTCTACACTTCTTTTAGGGCTCAGAGGAATGGCTGCATATGCATATCATGCTTATCATTTGGGAAAAGAGGATCAGGAAGTAAACAATTGGTTCCATAAGGGAATGAGGGCTCTTGGAGAAGAATATTCAGTTGAAGAATGGCTTGAGCTTCTAATGGAATTTGGAAAAATAAATTTGAAGTGCATGGAATTGTTGGACAATGCCAATACATCAGCCTATGGTCATCCGGTTCCAACCAGGGTTTCAACTATTATAGAGAAAGGACCTTTCATAGTTGTCAGCGGACATGACCTTCTAGATCTGAAAATGCTTCTGGGGCAGACCGAAGGCAAAGGAATCAACATTTATACTCACGGTGAAATGCTTCCGGCTCATGGATATCCCGAATTGAAGAAATACAGCCATCTTAAGGGCAATTTCGGAACAGCATGGCAAAACCAGCAGAAGGAGTTTAAAGACGTTCCCGGAGCGTTCCTATTTACTACAAACTGTCTGATGCCTCCAAGGAACACATATTCCGACCGTGTCTTCACAACAGCGGTTGTGGGATATCCAGGACTTGTCCATATCGACAGCCGCGAAGACGGTACCAAGGATTTCACACCGATAATAGAAAAGGCTCTTGAATTGGGCGGCTATGAAGAAGAAAAGGTAATGACCGGCATAAACGGCGGCACTGAACTTATGACGGGCTTTGGAAGAAACGCAGTTTTGAGTGTAGCCGATAAAGTGATCGATGCTGTCAAAACCGGAGCGATTAAGCATTTCTTCCTGGTTGGCGGCTGTGACGGTGCCAAGCCCGGCAGAAACTACTATACCGAGTTTGTTGCTAAATCACCAAAGGATACCGTTATCCTCACACTTGCCTGCGGCAAGTTCCGGTTTAATGATTTGGATATAGGATCAATTGGCGGATTACCCCGTATCATGGATATGGGACAGTGCAATGACTCATACTCGGCAATCCAAGTGGCATTAGCACTGGCCAAAGCTTTTAATTGCGGAGTCAACGAGCTGCCTCTGACTCTTGTTCTCTCATGGTATGAACAAAAGGCTGTCTGCGTCCTTCTGACGCTTTTAGCACTGGGGATCAAGAATATCTATATCGGCCCTTCGATTCCCGCATTTTTCTCCTCCAATGTTCTGAATGTGCTGGTAGAAAAATTCGGTTTGACCCCCATAAGCACACCTGAAGCCGATCTTGCAAAGATATTGGGATAAATGTCACAGTAGCCCACCCTTAGTGCTGGGCTACTACTCACCCTTTGCGCTGCGCGCCAACGCAGCACTTAGGGTGAGAACATAAGGGTAGGCTACATTTTACGTTTTTCATTATAAAAAGGAGACAAGAATCTGTTCCCTTGCCCCATCAAAATGAGTATAAAGGACCGTCCCCAAAACTCATCAGTTAAGACCGAATTCTATAGCCAGCTTTGTAAAAGCATCAAGACTGCGTTCTATCATTCCCTTATCAACACAGTAGGCTATCCTTACATAACCCGGGCCGCAGAAGCCGGTGCCGGGTACAAGCAAAAGATTATATTTTGCGGCTGCTTTGCAGAAAGCCACATCATCTTCAATGGGCGCCTTTACGAACAGATAGAAAGCTCCCTGAGGCTTAACGCACTTAAAACCGACTTTTGTCAGATGATTATATAGCATATCGCGCTTCATTTTGTAATTATCAATGTCAACTGCAACATCAAGATTGTCGGCAATGACCTTTTGGAAGAGCGAAGGCGCATTGACAAAGCCTAAAGTGCGGTTTAAGGTGACCATGACAGAAAATAGTTCATCAACCCCGGGAATCCTGCTGCTTGTGGCAATGTATCCTATTCTTTCTCCCGGCAGAGCCAATGATTTACTGAAAGAGTTTATGGATATGCTCTTTTTAAAAATCGACAGGATATTGGGCACTTCCGCTCCGTCATATACCAGGCTGACATAAGGCTCATCGGATATAATAAAAATATTGATGCCCAGTTCAGCTTCTTTCTTTTCTAATGCCTTATTCAGCTTCTCAAGTGATTCCTTGCTGTAAATCGTTCCGGTAGGGTTATTGGGCGAATTAATAATTATTGCCTTTGTCATGTCGGTGATGGCCTTTTCCACAGCTTCCACATCGATCTGAAAACTGTCTTTAATGGTATTGACAATAACCGGCTTGCCGCCTGCCTGCTCTATATAGGTTCCATACTCTACAAAGAACGGAGCCAGTACGATCACTTCCTCTCCCGGATTCAGAAGAGCTTTTAAAGTCACATTGAGGCCTGCAGCCGCTCCGCATACCATAACGATGTTGCTTTCATCAAGAGCAATACCGCACTTTTTTTGAAGATATGCCGCCACCTTCGCTCTGACTTCCGGATACCCTGCATTGTTCATGTATTTATGCAACCCCGGTTCATCGCTGTTGACATATTTCTTAAGAGTTTCAAGTACTTCGGCCGGCGGTTCCACTTCGGGGTTCCCAAGGCTGAAATCATATACATTATCTTCCCCGTATATCTTCTTTAAACGAGCCCCTTCTTCAAACATAGCCCGTATCATCGACGACTTTTCAAGGTTTTCTGTCAGCTTTTTATTGAACATATCCAAATCCTCCCATTAAAATGGTATGCCTTCCTTAATCAAATACTTCTCCTTGGTTTCTATCAGTTCTCTTATATAAGGATTCTCGTTTGAGTATAGAGTAGTGATTAACACCTGTGCATAGCGAAGATCATTAAGTGTTAAAGTCGGATAGTCTTTCACTCCATATTCCCCGTTACCGTAATAACCATAATGGAGATCTCCTGTTTCAGTGTTGATCCAGGATGTCGCCGTATCCTCAATACCCGTAAGAATTTTTTCAGCCACATTCAGATATTTAAAGTTACAGGTAGTCATAAACATCTCATAAAGGAAATTCATTTCATTCACCAGATGATTGAGCGATACGTGGGTTTTTATTCCGGGAGTCGCACTAAAACCATAATCATAGACTAAAAGTCCGTTGTTTTCTGTGATATACGAGCTGCCAAGAGCAAAGTCACAGTAGAAATCGGCAAATTCCACAGCTGCTTTAAGCATATGCGGTTCATCAAATTTTCTATAGCCCCTTAGCAGAGAAAGCGCCGC
>JAAYNO010000094.1 GCA_012520855.1 Clostridiaceae bacterium
TCAGGGCTCGCACTTGCTGGTAATAAATATAGCAATATTCCCGGTCGGGAGGTAAAGATCAGGGGACTGATCCCATATTATCCGGCAAACGAATTGGCAGATAACTTTGGTGTCGGTTATTCACTGGAATTTAATAACCCGGGTTTGCTTGTCAATGAATTGTCACCGCCTTGTCTTATATTTCAGGGCAGCAGCGACGGATTAGTAAAATATTCTGTCACCGAAAAATTTAAAAATGCATATATCGAAGCGGGGAACATGCAATGTGCTGTAATTTCCATGCCATTCGGCGGACATGCCTGTGACATGTATTTCCCGGGATATTATAATCAGTTATTCTTATATTATATGGAACGCTTTATGTATGTGTTCAGGTAATTTAGCTGACCCTTTGTGCTGCATAGGATGAGCAGCACTCAGGGTGAGAAAATAAAAATGAGAGGTAAGAATTATGAAAATACGTTTTTTAGGTGCATCTTCGTCGGTTACAGGCTCATGTCATTTAATAACAACCAATAAGCACAAGTTTTTATTAGACTGCGGGCTGTTCCAGGGCAGTGACGAGATGGATGAGCTAAACAGCAGAGATTTTGAGTTTGATCCTTCTGAAATAGAATTCATGTTTTTAAGCCATGCTCATATAGACCATAGCGGCAGGATCCCATTACTCGTTAAGAGGGGATTTAAAGGCAGGATATATTGTACCGATGCTACGGCTGATCTTCTGAATATAATGCTTAAGGACAGCGCTTCTATACAGGAACGTGAGGTGGAATGGAAAAACAGAAAAAACCAGAGGGCTGGAAAACCTCTTGTTGAACCTTTATATACCTTATATGATGCCGAAGAATCGCTGAAATATGTTGTTCCGGTACTATACAACCAATTGGTTGAGATTGATGAAGAGGTAAAGGCAGTTTTCAATGATGCCGGTCATATACTGGGCTCCTCAATTATAGAATTGTTTATTACCGAAAATAATGACGTATCCAAAATAGTATTTTCAGGCGATTTAGGAGCAAAAGGCAAGCCAATATTAAGAGATCCGACTATTATAAAAAAAGCCGACTATTTAATAATGGAGGCTACATACGGCAACCGTTTTCACGAGAGAAACGACACCAGCATCCAAAAGCTGGTCGATATAGTTATCAAAACAATTAAGCGGGGCGGCAATGTTGTGATCCCGGCCTTTGCTGTAGGAAGGACCCAGGAGATCATATATGAATTCAACCGTTTTTATGAAGAGCATTCCGAATATAAGGATGCTTTAAAGAATGTAATTGTTTATGTTGACAGCCCCATGGCTACCTCTGTAACAGATGTATTCCGTGCCAATGTTCAGGTTTTTGACGATGAGACGCGAAACTATATACTGCGCGGAGATCACCCTTTGGACTTTAAAAATTTGAAGTTTACACGAACGACAGAGGAATCAGTGGCGCTTAATACAAATCCCGAACCGAAGGTTATCATCTCCACCAGCGGCATGTGTGAAGCCGGAAGAATAAAGCATCACCTGAAACACAATCTTTGGAATCCAAGATCCAGCATAGTATTTGTTGGATATCAGGCAAAAGGAACTTTAGGCTATTCCATAGTAAATGGGGATAAGAAGGTCACTATTTTCGGTGAGAAGATTCAGGTAGAAGCGGAGATTTATAATTTGGAAGGTTTCTCAGGGCACGCAGACCAGGAAGGATTATTGGATTGGCTGGCGGGTTTCCAAAAAGTCCCCAAAGAGATTTTCCTGGTTCATGGTGAAGAAGAGTCAAAAATACAATTCGCCAAAGCCGTCAAGGAAAGTTTGGATTATAATTGCACAGTTGTAAAAGGCGATATGGAGGTAACGCTTTCAAAGCAGGATGTTGTAAGCGTTGAGGAAATAAGAAAAGAGCTTGTCTCTCCTGAAGTATTGTCTGATATCAGGAAAAGGATTTCATCGGTTCATAATGCTCTGGAAACCATACTTTACAATACGCAGCTGGCAGTGGGGAGCAATCTTACGCCCGAACAGGTGAAAGATATCAATAATGTGATCATTGAGCTTGAGAAGAATACCTATGGGCTCGGTTCGGTGATGTCAAGGGAGTCTTTATAGGCATTTTCGCTTTTTGGTTGCTTAAGACAAGTCCACAACCTGGCTTAAGAACTCTCCTATGCTTCCGAAATGCACATAATTTGCCTTATTATCAAAGGTGGTTTTTGTTCTGTTTATCAAAATCAGCTTACTGCCTCTGTAATAATTCACCAGACCGGCAGCGGGATACACTGTCAACGATGTACCACCTATAATAAATACATCGGAACTGAAGATCCACTTTACGGCTTCATCTATAACTCGGCTGTCAAGGTTTTCCTGATAGAGAACAACATCAGGTTTAACTATGCCTTCGCATTTATCACATACAGGAATGCCCTCGGAATTTATCACATAGTCCAGATCAAAAAAACTGCTGCATTTCATACAGTAATTTCTGTGGATCGAACCGTGGAGTTCAAGGACCTTTTTGCTTCCGGCCATCTGGTGGAGCCCATCAATATTTTGTGTTATTACTGCTTTCAGCTTACCCGAAGCTTCAAGCTTCGCAAGAGCCAAATGGGCTTTATTCGGCTTTGCGTCCCTATATATCATTTTACTTTTGTAAAAATCATAAAACTCCTTGGTGTGACTGATAAAAAAATCATGTGACAATATTTCTTCGGGGGAATAAGTGCTTTTAGACTTGCTGTTGTAAAGACCAGTCGCGCTTCTGAAGTCAGGGATGTTGCTTTCGGTCGATACCCCTGCGCCACCAAAGAACACAATATTGTCCGAGTCCTCTATTATTCTTTTAATTTTGCTGATATCCATTTATATCACACTCCTTAATTATATTATACCGTAAAAATATCGCAGTAATTGACAATAAAATCAAATGATATAAAATTAAAGAATATATATTTTATTGTAAAGGAGGGCTAAAATATGAAATACAAAAATGATTTTAAAGTAGTGGGATACTTTTTTGCCGGGAAGGAACAAAACAAGTTCGACAGAATAAGGTACGATCTTTTAACTCATATTAATTTTGCCTTTGCAATACCTAAAAGGGATGGGACGCTTCTTCCTTTGGAAAATCCGGAGGCTGCCTTAAGACTGGTGAAAGAAGCACATGAAAATAATTGTACGGCAGGTTTGTCAGTAGGGGGCTGGTCCTGGCAGGAAGAAATGCTGGAACAAATATTTGTGGAAGCAACCGATACCGATGCTAAAATCGATTTATTTGTTGACTCTGTTATGGATATGGTCAATGAGTACGGTTTTGACGGCGTCGATCTCGATTGGGAATATCCGAGGGCAGGAGAACCTTCCCAGGAGCGATACGAAAAACTGATGCTCTCTTTAAGCAGGAGATCTAAAGCTGATGGAAAAATTCTTACATCAGCCGTTATAAGCGGGGTTACCCCAGGAAATGTTCCTCAGCCTGAAGCAAGCGCTTGCACCGATACAGTAATAAATTGCGTTGATTGGCTTAATGTAATGGCTTATGATGGAGGAGACGGTTTAGCTCACTCTTCCTACGAGTTTGCCGTAAACTGCGGTACTTATTGGAGGA
>JAAYNO010000095.1 GCA_012520855.1 Clostridiaceae bacterium
AAGCGCTATATAAATCCAAAAATAGCGGTAGAAATTGTGTGACCAAGATTTAAGCTTTAGGAGGGGACAAATGGAAAACATTCTACAGGAGATCATCCAAAGCGAAGAGGAAGCCTTGAGAATAGAAAACGAGGCTAAGCAGAAGGCTCTGTTAATTGTATCAGAAGCCAGAAAAAACGCTGAAAGCATAATAGAAAGTGCTTTTGCGCAGGGTGAGGAAATTACTGAAGCAATACTTGAAGAAGCGAAAACTGAGGCTTTAAACGAGCGTGAACAAAGTATGGGTGCTCGAAAGGAAGCTGACGACAGGATCAGGATGAAGTCAAGAGAAAAGCTTGAAAAAGCCGTTGGATTTATTTTTGGAAAGGTTGTGAATAAGCCGTGGCAGTAGTAAAAATGAACAAAATTACTGTGCTGGGGCTTAAGGAAGAAAGAACTAAACTATTAAAGTCTTTGATGGATCTGGGAGTGGTTGAAATCACCCAGGAAGAACCAGGTAGTGACATCAGTGATAAAGCCCGGAATATAAATGTGCAGGATGAATTAAATAAAGTTGATTCCCGTTTATCGATACTTGCAAGGTCGATAGATATTCTAAACAGCCATGTGCCTGTCAAGAAGCCTTTGTTCTCTGCCAGAAGGATCGTTTCCGAAAAGGATTATAACGATGTTGTTAAGTTGCGGGAAACTGTCCTTGAAACAGCCGAACGGATCAATTCATGTGAAGATGAACTTATGAAGCTGAAAAGTGAAGAAATTCGTCTGACAGGTCTTGTTGATTCTCTTGAACCGTGGCTTGATTTAGATATCCCTCTTGATATCACATCCACCAGATATACCTTTTGTTATATAGGAAGCATTGCTGGTAACGCCGATGTTAATGCTGTTAATGAGGAGTTTCCGGAGACTGAGTTTTTAGTTGCTCGCAGTGATGAGGACAGGCACTATATTGCCGTTATTGGCCTAAAAACTGATGAAACCGGCATCATAAAGATTCTCAGCAATTGGAGCTGGAACAGAATAAGCATAAGAGAGGCTTTTGGAACAGCAAAGGAGACTCTTGAACAATACAACAAAAAGCTTGAAAGTATCGAAAGAGAGCGTGAAGCTAATCTGTCCGTGATAAGGGATCTTGCCCGGGAGAGGGAAGCACTTGAAGTAGTTTTCGACAGCTTCCATATGGAAAGAGCAAGAATCGAAGCAAAATCCCGCCTGATTTCCACAGAGTTTGCCTTTCTGATGAAGGGATGGCTTCCGGCTGAGCACTCCGAAAAGATACGGGATTACCTCGACAATCACTTTTACTGTGCTGTAGAAATTGAAGCGCCTGCCGCTGACGAGGAATTTCCTGTATTGCTTAAGAACGGTCCTGTTGTGGAGTCGATTTCTCCCGTGATTAAAATGTATGGAGTACCTTCAAGTCTTGAATTAGACCCGAGTTTTATCACATTCCCGTTTTATATATTCTTCTTTGGATTAATGCTGGGGGATGGTGGCTATGGGCTGATTATTTCCTTAGCTGCAGGGTTAGTTTTAATGAAATTCCGGCTTGAGGAATCCACGAAGAATTTTGTTAAACTCCTGTTCTTCTGCGGGTTGGCAACAGCCCTGGCAGGGTTGCTTTTTGGCAGTTGGTTTGGTATACCTTCTCTTACAAAAACAGCTCTCTGGATCGTTCCTTCGCAAAATCCTGAGCTCATGATGACCTATTCCATACTTATAGGAATTATTCACATGTATATCGGAATGTTTATGAAAGCATTGAATATCCTTCGAAAAGGGGGAAGTATCCTTGACGCTGTCTTTGATGTAGGATTTATTTACATTATGCTTACAGGGGTTGTGTTGTCATTACTTCCATTCGCCCCTGGAATAACAGTCCCGAATACCAGTTGGATTGTCCAGTTTGGTAATAAGCTACTTGTTGTGGGAATAATATTGGTTCTTCTTACCAGCGGAAGAAAATCAAAAAATATATTTGGAAAAATTTTTGGCGGTCTTCCCAAGCTCTACGATATTGTCTCATTCTTCAGCGATTGCCTTTCCTATACAAGGATCCTTGCACTGGGTCTTGCTTCTGCGATAATAGCGGATATAGTAAACAACCTGGGTATGCAGTTAGGCGGAAACATTATCATTAGATTTTTTGCAGTTTCTTTAGTATTGTTGTTTGGCCATTCGCTGAATTTTATATTAAATGTTCTTGGAGCTTACGTACATTCATGCAGGCTCCAATTCCTGGAGTTCTTCGGAAAGTTTCTTGAAGGTGGCGGGGAAGCCTTTGATCCCCTTAAAGCGAGAACAGAATATATAGTTGTAGAAACCGAATTATCCACGTTGCTTAAGTCCGGTACAAAGTCCGGAATAGTATAAATTTTTTAGGAGGATTACTTAAATGAAATTCGCTGATTTATTTTTAAACCCTCAAGTCTATGCTGTAATGGGAGCTGCAATAGCCTTTTTAGTTGCAGCTATGGGTTCATCAAAAGGCTGTGGTATAGCAGGACAGGCTGCTGCAGGTGTTGTAGCCGAGGAGCCCAGCAGATTTTTCCCTACCATGATTTTGCAAGCACTGCCTGCAACTCAGGCAATCTATGGTTTTATTATTGCCTACATGATTATCGGGAAAATAAGTGATACCATGACATTGGCACAAGGTTTGTCTTTACTTGTAATAGGGCTTCCGATGGGTATTGTCGGACTATTTTCGGCAGTATATCAAGGGAAAGTTGTGACCGCAGGCATTCATTTGGTTGCAAAGAGACCTGAAGCTCTTTTTAATGCTATAATATACGCAACCATGGTTGAGCTGTTCGCTATTTTTAGCCTTGTTGTATCTATTCTCATGCTGGGTAGTGTTTAAGCTAAACAGAGTATTATTACGCAATAAATATAAAGGGGCTTAGAAAATGGATGGAGCCAATAAGATAAAGGAAAGAATCATAGTCGATGCCAGGGAAAGAGCAAAAAAAATCATTGAAGATGCGAAGCTCGAAGCTCAGGGCATTATTAGGGAAGCTGAGAAGCAAGCTT
>JAAYNO010000096.1 GCA_012520855.1 Clostridiaceae bacterium
CAGCAATAAAATCAATCTGCATGGTAAAGAGAGTGTAAGAGTGCTGAAGTTTGAAGCTCACCCTGTTACATACTTTTTGGAGGGACCTGTTAAAGCTATCAAGCTATCTCAAAACTTACAGTCAGCAAAGGCAATATATGAGACGGTAAAGAAAAGTGAACTCTTCGACAGAAAGCTTAAAATGTATAAAACATGTGCTCCGTTAAAGAATGAGTCGATGGAACTTGGCCGCGGCAGGGCATTTACTCCTGGCTGGCTTGAGAATGAATCAGTATTTACCCATATGGAATTCAAGTATATCCTTGAGGTATTAAAAGCAGGCCTTTATGATGAATTCTTCAGCGACATGAAAAATGTACTAATTCCTTTTCTGGATCCTGCTGTTTATGGCAGAAGCACCCTGGAAAATTCCTCATTTATTGCATCATCAGCAAACCCTGACCCCTCGACACACGGTAAGGGTTATGTGGCGCGGCTCAGCGGTTCCACAGCAGAAATCCTCAGTATGTGGATCATAATGATGGCAGGCAAGAATCCCTTCAGAATCAAAGAGGATAATCTCATTCTCTCATTAAATCCTATTCTTCCCGGCTGGCTATTTGACGACGATGGAAAAGTAAGCTTCAGGTTTTTGGGGAAAACGGACATAACCTATGTCAATCCTGCTAAAAAAGATACTTATGGGATGAATAAAGGTGCTATTTCAAATATTAAAGTAACCTTGCCTGATGATGAGATCTATGAATATGCCGGGAATATCATACCTGCTCCATTTGCGTCACGTATACGTTCAGGAGAAGCTGCTTCAATAACAGCGGTTATAGAATAATGCAGCGTGGTCAGACATAAATACCGATTTCTCACATCAGCGGGGCAAAAAGCCTGAAAAAGCCCCTTAAAATACGTTTTAACAACTTAACGTTCTTGCATTCTTCAAGGGTGATTTGGCGGCAATGATTAAATGTTGCAACAAAATCGTCCTTGATTTTTTTAACAGATTTTGTTTTATATAACCATACGCCGCACTCGAAATGAAAATAAAGGCTTCTATAGTCAAGATTGATCGAACCTACTATTCCCAGCACATCATCACATACGAAAGCTTTTGAATGAAGAAATCCCGGTGTATATTCATAGATCTTGACACCCGCTTCTATCAGTATTTCATAGTGGGATTGGGTAACAATAAAGACATACCATTTATCAGGAATGCGGGGAGTCACAATTCTGACATCTACTCCGCTCTTCGCAGCAAGTATAAGTGTTGTAGTCATTTCATGATCCAACACCAGATAAGGCGTATATATATATACATATTTTTTTGCTCTTCCAATCATGTTAATATATGTGTACTCGCCTACCGGTTCATTATCAAGGGGGCTGTCCCCATAGGGCTGCACATATCCTTCGGCAATCAGACCTTCAAAATATGAATCTGCAGGCTTAAATCTAAAATAGTCTTCCTGAGTATCAGAAATGTATTCCCAAAGATGAAGGAACATCAAGGTCATACTCCAAACCGCCTCTCCATTTATAAGGATAGCAGCATCCTTCCAATGCCCATATTTTTCATACGCGTTGATATACTCATCGGCAAGGTTGATCCCTCCGGTATATGCCGTGTGTCCGTCAATCACTATGATTTTCCTGTGATCCCGGTGATTCATGCGGATATCCAATAATGGGGCAAAAGGATTAAAGGCATAGCATTTTATACCTTTTGATCTCAGTTTTTCATAATATTTATTTGGAAGCGTGGTAAGGCACCCGGCATCATCGTACATTACACGGATATCCAATCCTTGCTTTGCTTTTTTCTCAAGAATAGACAAAATGGTATTCCACATTAATCCTTCACGAATTATAAATGCTTCAATAAAAATAAAACTTTTTGCTTTTTTCAGCTCTTCGATGAATGAAACAAAGAATTCCTCTCCTGAAGAGAAATATTCGGTCTCTACGTTTTTGTATATGGGAAAGCCCGCAGAATTCAGTATATAGCGGGACTGATTGGCAGCACTCCTGTCCTGACTTTCCAGCTTTTCAATAATATCTTCTTTCTGTTTCATCAGAGGCAAAATTCTATTATAAATACTGTTGATCCTTTGTCGGAACTTCTTGCTTGTTCCATTTGTCCTCAGGATAATATATAAAAGACCGCCGAAAACTGGGAAAACCATAATTGGAATAACCCAGGCAAGCTTATGGGTCGGGTTGCTTCTTTGGCTTGTAATAAAAAATACCACAATTAGACTCAATATTCCGAACATTGAATACAGGAACAGAAAGGATGACCGAAGTTTGAGTATTAAAAAAAATAATGTAGCTATCTGAATGATCATAAGCACGGCCAATGTAACTATCCGACTAAAAATAACTTTCAATACCTTCTTCAAATTTTTGTCTCCTGCTCGCTTTCGATTTACAGCATTTGCATCATTAAGTGATTTTTATTCTTAATGTGCCTGCTTTCTTACTAATAATATAATTCATATTTCCGCATTTTAACATGCAATATTTTTTTCTTTTTGTCCACAATACTGTATAGGCATCTTTTTGGATGAGCCGAATCTTTTGCGGTAAGGAGGTGATAAATAATGTCCAGGCCTAAAACGCCTATTGTACCTTCGAGCCGTGAAGCTTTGACCAGATTCAAATTGGAGTGTGCCAAAGAAATCGGCCATCTTCAGTATTGTAAAGAAAACAATGATCACTATAAAGGTGATCTGCCTTCAAGCCAGAATGGTCGTGAAGGTGGTCCTATAGGCGGTCAGATGGTTAAGCGTATGATACAGATGGCTGAGGAAAGCATGAAATAAGGTTTATTAATCGAAAGGAGTACCATAATGGACGACAACAGACAGAGAAACAACAGAAACAATAATAACAGGGAGAATAACAGAGAAAATAACAGGGAAAACAACAGGGAAAATAACAGAGAAAACTGTGAAAACAGAGAATAAGATCATAAAAAGCGCCTAACACGAAACCGCCCGGCATGGGCGGTTTTCTTACTCCTTACCTCTTACATCTAATTCCTATATATTCACCCGCTTCCAAAACATAGGCGTAAAAAGTATCAACATAGGATATATTTCAAGTCTTCCAAAGAGCATCGCAAGGGATAATACTATCTTACTCAATGCAGAGTAATCGGTAAAACTTCCCACGGGACCAACGATACCTAAACCTGGGCCAATATTACTAATTGCGGCTGTTACGGCAGTGAAGTTTGATACAAGATCAAATCCATCCAGGGAAATTATCAGCAGGGCTCCTGTAAAAACGACAATATAAACAAAGATATAATTCATGATTGAGGACAGGATATTGCTGTCCACTGTTTTCCCGCCATATTTCACCGTATATACCGATCGGGGATGAATGATCCTTCTTATCTCACGTTTGATTGTCTTAAACAACAAAACAAAACGTATACATTTAATTCCGCCGCCTGTAGATCCTGCGCTTGCCCCTATAAACATTAATATAACGAGGATCGATTTGCTGAATGCCGGCCAAAGGTTGAAGTTTGCAGATGAAAAACCGGTAGTCGTCATAATTGAGCTTGCCTGAAACAAAGAGTGCCTAAGACTTTCCCAAATATTATCAAATACACTGCCATAAATATTACATGTGATCAAAAGAACAGCTCCGGCTAAAGCAAACAGATAGAAGCGGAATTCCTCATCTCTGAATATGTTCTTAATTTCACCCTTCAAAGTCTGATAATACAGGGAAAAATTAACTCCGTAAATAAACATAAATACTGCGATTACTACCTCATAATAAGCATTATTATAGGCACCCACACTAAGGTTCATACTTGAAAAACCACCTGTACCGGCAGTTGAAAAAGAATGAACAAGAGTATCATAAAGAGGCATTCCGCCTATTAATAGCAATATAACTTGTATAGTGGTTAAAGCTATATACATAGAATAAAGAATTTTTGCAGTCTGTCCTATTTTGGGAACCAGCTTACCGGGATCGGGACCGGGGCTTTCAGCCTTCATCATTTGAACAGTGCTGGCTCCTGCAGCCGGTAAAACAGCCAGTATCATAACAAGAACACCCATACCGCCGATCCAGTTAGTAAAGCTTCTCCAAAACAAAATACCCCTGGGAAGGCTCTCGATTTCCTTTAATGTTGTAGATCCTGTTGTGGTAAAGCCCGATACAGATTCAAATATCGCATCAACAAGTGAGGGAATGCTTCCGCTCAATAAATACGGAAGGGCTCCAAAAAGAGAAAGGAGTATCCATGCCAGAGATGCAATTGCAAACCCGTCTCTGGTATAAATATTCCTGTTCTTTACAGGGATTCTGAACATGTAAAAACCCAGAAGGACCATTACGATAATAGTGATTAAAAAAGCCATCATATCTCCCTGGCCATATATAACAGAAACAAACAGAGAAGGCAGCATTGCTGCCGCTCCTGCAAACATGACTATTCCCAGATTTTTAATTATCAGCCTGAAATTCATTTTATTCCCCCTGCCGATGCAACCACTTCACCCAAATCAAATATCCTTTTATCTACAGCAATTACAATCACACTGTCTCCAAGCCTGATACAGTCATCACCGTGGGGGATGATGATCTCATTTTTTCTGGCAATAGCGCCGATAATCACACCATCTACAAGCTTTAACTTCTTAAGGGGAACGTTTAAAAGCTTCGACGTTTTATTAGCTGTAAACTCAAGAACTTCAGCCTTTCCGTTGATAATTCTGTAAACAGTTTCGGCAGGATTGCCCAAAGCACTGTTAAGACCTCTTACATACCTCAAAATATAATTGGTCGTTATAAGCTTCGGATTAACAATACTGTCCACTCCAAGCACTGTGAATACAGTCGGGTTATTAATTTTTGTTATTTTGGCAATAACCTTTATCACTCCGCACTGTTTAGCAAGAAGAGCCGAAATAAGATTTTCTTCATCACTGCCCGTCAGTGCAATAAAAGCATCCATCTCACTTAAATTTTCTGATTCAAGAATTGCCTGATCGGTTCCGTCACCGTTTATTATCAATGTATCGGGGAGCATCTCAGAAAGCTCAATACACCTTTGCCTGTCAATTTCGATTATCTTTACTTTCATGTCGCTTTGTTTGAGCAGTAAAGCAAGATAATGGGCAATTCGGCCTCCGCCGACTACCATGATATTCTTGATCTTCTGAGTCAGCAATCCTATCTGCTTGCAAAAGCCGGTAACATCATTAGGTTTTCCTATAATATACAATATGTCGCCTGCTTGTATCTCAAAGTTTCCGTTAGGGATGATGACTTCTTCTCCCCGCTCGACAGCACCGATCAGAATATCACCGTGAAATTTTGAAGGCAGATCTTTCAATGGTATGCCTACTATAGGCATAATGTCATTTACCCTTATCTCAATAAATTCGATCCGGCCTTTGGCAAAGTGTTCAACGTCGGCTGCTGAAGGAAATCTCAATAAACGGCCTATTTCACGGGATGCCGCCTGCTCGGGATTAATAACAAGATCTAATCCTAACTCGGCCTTTAATACAGATAATTCATTCGCATATTCCGGGTCCCGGATCCTTGCTACGGTATGCTTTGCCCCCAGCTTTTTCCCTGTCAGGGCACATACCATATTCATTTCATCACTGGAGGTGGCCGCAATAAGGAGATCGGTTCGCTTAATTCCAGCTTCCATCATGATCTTTGTGCTGACTCCGTTCCCTTTGATGCACATAACATCAAGGTTTTCATTTGCCTTTCTCAGTGCCTCGGGGTCTTTGTCTATTATGGTCACATCATGATTTTCTTGTGATAAATGTTCAGCTAAGCTATATCCAACCTTGCCGTCTCCAACGATGATGATTTTCATAGTAAAACCTTCTTCTTTAAATGATTATCAGACACATTCAGATTATTAATTATAATATGTTTTGTCAAGTGATATCTTCCCGTTGTCATTCTCTATACTTTTATTGTCTCGCCCGTTTTTAAGAGGAATATGCACTTTTCTTTCACCTTTTTGCCTGTAAGCTTTTCAAGAGCTTTTGCATAATAGTCCATCTGAAGCTTATATCTCTTTCTAACGATATTTTCACGATCAGAACCTATATGATCGGTCTTGTAATCAATAAGCACAACTCCGTCTTCTTCTTCGAAACAGCAGTCTATTACTCCCTGAAGAAGCACGCTTTCTTCTTTTATCGAATCGCTGCACTTAATATTAAGCTCTTTACATGATATTTCGATATTAAATGGAATCTCTCTTACAACATTCAATGATTTTAACATTCTTTTACCTAAACCCGAATTAAAAAAGCTGCAAACTAACGAAAGATCAATGCTCTCAATTTGGTTTCGGGTCAATAGATCCTTTTCTTCCATGCGGTTTACCTGATCAATTACGGCATCCATTATGGATTTTTCTTTTAAGGCGTGTAAGGCGCGCAAATCCAAATGCTGCATGATAAAATGCATAATGGTTCCCTTTTCAGCATTGCTCAAGCCCTTCTTTTCCTCCAGGAAGCCCGGTTTTTTAACAAGGCTGGTATCATAGGCCGGGAGAGATGGATCACCCTGACCGGATTGGGCATTGAACCGTCTTTTAAGCTCAGTGACCGATATCTTGGCCGGTATTGTCGAAGCTTCGATATAAGGGTATTCCCATCTTAAGCGTCTTTCTATTTCATTGATTATGGCATTATCCTCAGGGCTGTTGTAATCGTCCAGCCATTGAAAAATTTCATTATCCTTTAGTTGTTCAGGTTCTTTTATTCCGATTACATCACTCTTGTTCCACAGCTCTATGTGCCATTGCGAAGGATCCTCAAGCACTTGTACTTTGTATTGGTTATCCGGGCTTGCCGCTTTATAGAGCCTGTCACAATCCTTATGCCTTATTATAGCGGGGCATATCCAGTCAAGATAGGTGCTGCCGTTCAGTATTTCATAAGCCGGGATCTTCCCGTCGTTTCTGCTTGAGGCTGAAACCCATTTTTGAACCATTTTTGCAGCGTCGCTTACTGATCCTGTAATAATCAATTTCTCCCGTGCGCGTGTCAGAGCTACATACAAAATACGCATCTCCTCAGAAAGGGTCTCAGCCTTTATCTTTTCTCTTATAGCCTCTTTTGCGGCTGTCGGCCAGGAGAGTCTGGTTTTATAGTCAACAGCATCGGGTCCAAAGCCCAGATCCTGATGAAATAATATACTGTCGTTCATATCCTGCAGGTTGAATCTTTTACCGCAGCCCGAGAGGAAAACAACAGGAAATTCCAGTCCTTTGCTCTTATGAACGCTCATGATCCTTACCACGTTGTCATTTTCACTTAAGGTTTTCGCGCTTCCCATATCTCCCCTGCTGCTTTTGATCCTGTCAATAAAGCTGATAAAATTAAACAGTCCCTTATAGCTCGTTTGTTCAAATTGTTTTGCCCTTTCAAAAAGGATCCTTAAGTTGGCCTGCCTTTGTTCTCCGCCCGTCGTTGCGCCAACGAACCCGTAATACCCGGTATCGTTATATAGTCTCCAGATAAGCTGATCGGTCGGAATATAAAGGGATAATTCCCTCCACTTATTAAGCTTATCCAAAAAGGCTCCTGCTTTGTTGGATGCTTCACCCTCCTTCTTTTCTGCCAGTTTTATAAGTCCATCGAAAAGTGGGCCTTTAGGCTCCAAAAGTCTTAGATCAGTTAAATCGTCAGTGGAAAATGAAACAACCGGTGAACGCAATACCGATAACAGCGGTATATCCTGATATGGATTATCTATTATCTGCAGGAGAGACAGCATTACCTGGACCTCTATGGTTTTGAAGAATCCGCTTCCTGTGTCGGCAAATACAGGGATCCCGGATAAAGTCAGTTCCTCTGTAAAAACATCTGCCCATTTTTTTGTCGTTCTTAAAAGAATGACAATGTCCCTGTATTCAGCCTTTCTATATTCCTTTTGCGACTTGTCATAAACATAGAAGCTCCTGCCATCTTTATCCTTGCCCAGAAGGCTATGTATCCTGCGTGCAACCATGCGGGCTTCACATTGGATATTGTCCAGTATTTCATCTGCAGGCTCATCAGAATTTGACTCAATCTCTGAGCCTTCATCAAGTGTATCAACGGCTGTATCGGTTTCAACACCCGTCTGGATCAGATGAAGCTCAGCCGTGCCTCCGCAAATCGCTTTTTCATTTTCCAGATCCGGGAAACTTGCCCCCGGATTCAGCGCTTCTTCTTCGGTATAATCAAGCTCGCCGGCGTTTACAGACATAATCTGCCTGAAAATAAAGTTCACGGCATTCACAACATTGCTTCGGCTTCTGAAATTCTTATAAAGAAGTATTTTCCTGAATGGCTTTTCTTTTTCAGTTGAATACCTGTTGTATTTATCCATGAAAAGCTCGGGTCTTGCCTGTCTGAATCTGTATATGCTCTGCTTTACATCGCCTACCATAAATACATTGGGTTTATTTGTCTCAACCCTTGAAATCATATTTATTATAATTTCCTGGACAAGGTTGCTGTCCTGATATTCGTCAACCATGATCTCCAAAAAGCGTTCCCTGTAGCTCAAAGCTATATCGGAAGGTTTTATATTGCCTTCCTCATCTGTTCTTGAAAGGATTTGAAGGCAAAAATGCTCCAGATCATTAAAATCAGCGACAGCTTTTTTTCTTTTCTTTTCTGCATATTTTAAGGAAAGCCCGGTTACCAAAGATGCCAGAACTTTGATCCCGGGATATATTAAATCAAGATCACTTACGCAATCTTTAGAGCATGAGGTTACTATTTTTTCCTTAAGCTTTTTTATGCGGGCTTTAACATTGTCGCGTATTTTTTTTATACGTTCTATGCTTTCTTTGTGCTCATCTATGCGATCATTCTTCGATAGTCTTGGAAGTGTAGAAAAAGAGATGGAATTAAGGCACTCGTATACACTGTCCCAAAGGGTTCGAGACTGTTGATCCGTGCTCTTTTCAATAATTCTCTCAAGACTTTCGATGCTGGACAGATCCTCCCGAAAAACAGGCAAATACTTCAAAAGGCCTATTGATCCTATTATATCTATTGCTTGGACCAGCATGTGGATCATGCCATTAAGCTCTATTTTCACAGAATCCAGAAGCACTTTACCCCAGATAGTATCAGCAAAATCTGTACCTTCAGAAACTCTTAATGACTCTGTTTTCTCTGAAAGCCACTTTTCAGGCCAGGGGCTGCTCTGAATAAACGTATAAAGATTCAGGACCATATCCATAATAGCCTGATCGTCCCGGTTTCCCCCATAGCTTTCCAAAAGTTCAAAGAATTCTTTGTTATCCTGTTTTTCGTACTGCTCTTCAAACAACTCCTCAAGAGCTTCAAGCTTCATTAATGTACTTTCAGTCTCATCAGCGATTCTGAAATCAGGGTCGACATCTATTGCCTGAAAATTGGATCTTATAACATCCATACAAAAGGAATGGATAGTCGTAATGCTTGCTTTCCCCAAAAGCGCCATCTGTCTTTGAATAAGACGGGAACCGGGATCCTTGTCCAGAGCGTCGGAAATGGCCGCTGCAATCCTTTCCCGCATTTCGGCTGCGGCAGCATTGGTAAAGGTAACAATCAGCAGCCTGTCAATGTCGACTGGATTTTCGCTATCTGTTATCTTTTTTATTATACGCTCGACCAGAACGGCGGTTTTACCGGCACCGGCCGCAGCCGCAACCAACAGGTTGCAGTCCCGAGCGGTTATTGCCTCCAGTTGTTCACTTGTCCATCTGGTTTCACTCATCGTAAGTCTCCTCACCTATCAGATCCCATATCTCATCATTTGGTTTATCGAATAATAGCCTGTAGGAGTTTTCCTTTCTGGCGGTATCAAACTGACATATGGAAAGGAAGCCGCAATAGGTACATGCAGTAATGCCTTTCTTTTTGCATGGCTTTATATCCACCTTCCCTTTCACAATTTCATTTCCAATTCTTTTCAATAAGCTTCGAATGAATTTCCGCATAACCTTGAACTGATCCAATGTTGCACAGGATGTGTTTTTCCCGATAACATCCCCTTTGTTCAGGGTAGCGGGAATAATCACGGAAGGACCTTCAATTGTATTATCCATATCCTTGATCAATTTAACATCGGCTAATATAAGGCCTTTCATCCTTAGCTTCTTCATTATGGCTCTTTCAATTTCTTCCTCGCTCAAGCCTTTTTTATCCTTGATTATGGGGTCATCCACCTTGAAATAAAGCATGCCGCCCGGGTAAACAGGGCCGTCAATCTTCTTTTCCTCACTCTCCCATATGGCATCCATATATGTTATCAGTTGTATCTGAAGACCATAGTACAAATCAGATAATCTGAAATCCTTTGTCCCGGATTTATAGTCGATGATACTAAGATATGTTCCGTCCTGAGTCTCTAAAGCGTCAATTCTGTCAATTCTGCCGCTTAACTTTATTTTTTTACCCGAATCAAGCTCAATAATGATCGGAGGATATTTTTCCCTGTCTCCGAATCCGACCTCATAGTCAATTGGGTCAAAGCTGCTCCTCCTGATATGCTCAGCAATGAGCCAGACCGTTCTTGCCACTACCCGTTTAAGTCTTGCAGTCAGCGCGGTATACCGACTGGAGGCTGCGATCCCTCTGCCTTGCATCTTTTCAAGCATATCATCTACGATCTTTGATACCTGCTTTCTGCACCATTCTCTGTCAAAGCTGCGCCAGGTTACCTCCCCTTTTTCGACCATCCTGGAAAATCTTTCGATAACAGCATGCATAAAGGTTCCTATGTCCGGGGGAGTTAAGCGGTATATTTTTCGTTCCTTTGCACCCAAGCCATATTGCACATAGAAAGCAAAGGGACAGGATGTGTATTTTTCAAGCCTTGAGACACTTGATGAAACAGGATCTCCGTAAAGCAGCCGGATTTTTTCATCACTTATTTTTTGAGCTTCATTTTTGTATGAAAAAGCCTCCCTGATTGTCGCGCACTGGCTTTTCCAGTCTTTATTCTCTGTGAACCATCTGTAAACATCCTTCCAGACAGTGTGGATCTCTTTTCCGTCAGCCTTTTGCCGGATAGCCGCTATAGTCTTTCTGAATGCAGGATATGCTCTTGATACCGACTCCATATCAAATTCATCCGTCGGTCTGGGTATTACATCGCTTTTCAGGATAATCTTCGGAAATATCTTTCTAATACGGGCTACAATCATTGACGGTCTTAAAGACCTGCCCTCATCGTCGGCTACAGGCCAGCTTACCCTCAGGTAACGGCCCGGAACCGTCAGGGTCCTGTAGACAAGATATTGCTCGTCAAAGGCTTGTACCCTTGTGTCTCCAGCCAGTTCAAGCCCTAAATGATTTAAGGCCAAACGATCCTGATCCGACAAAATTCCTTCCTTCATGGCTGTTGAGGGGAAGATCCCATCATTTACACCTAAAAGGAACATCGCCTTAATCTCATGGCTTCTTGATCTTTCAACGCTTCCCACAAAAACCTGGTCTAAAGCCGCCGGGATAGTTCCAATCTTGTACTCACCCAGCCCTATTTTAAGAATCTTGCTGAAGCGTTCAATTCCAAAGGTCTCAACCCCCATGACCTCAACTGCTTGGTCAAGGACCTCCATAACTGTATTCCATACCTGTGAATACTCGCTGGCTGTAGTTAATTCGCCTCTTTGTTTGAATTTTTCGATCCATTCTTCTATTGTCTGAGGTATATCAAGCTCACACAGAAAATCATACAGACTTTCACAAAAATCTCTGGCATTCTTCTTTCCTTTTGTTTTATTTCTGAATTTAATCAGAGGTTTTATAACTTGATCACGGATACCGTTGATCTCATCAAGAACTTTTCTCTTATCTTCAAATCCTCTGTCATCGGGAATCAGTTCTATGCTCATATCCCAAGGCTTTTCACCGGTCCATTTATTTCCGCGGATACCACAGGCCAGAACATAGTTTTCAAGCTTATCTATGTCATTTTGGCTGATTTTTGTCAGGCCGGTTTTCAGATAACGGAAAACACTTTCATAGGACCAGTTCTCTATGAATATATCCATCATTGAAAGAATAAGTCTTACCAGCGGATGGTTGCTGATATCAACCTTTCTGTCAATATGGTATGGAATTTCATACTCTGAAAAAACTACCCCGATAAGTTTTTCATAGGCAGGAAGATTTCTTGTAACAACGGCTATATCACGGAAGCGTAGATCCTCATCCCTGCAAAGCCTTACTATTTCACAGGCAGCCGATTCTATCTCAGTAAATATGTTCATTGCTGAAAACAGAGATATATCCTTCGTCTCTTTACTATATACATCAAACGGATATGAATAATAATTCTTTTCCAAATGGGCAAGTTCAGGACTTTCTTTGAAACGATAAAGTTTACTGCCTGCATAAACTGGTTTTGAAATCGCTGTGCCGTTAGCCTTTGCAAGGCTGATCAGCTTCTTCCATGTATATTTGACCGGTGAAAACACATCAGTTTCAGGTGAAAAGCCATTGTTTCCGTCGGCAAAGATATCATTCTCCGGGGAATCGCAGCATAAGCTGATATTAACGTTCCCAGCCTTTTTAAAAAGCTCACCGATTATTTTGTATTCCTGAGGTGTAAAGCTGGTAAAACCATCGATCCAAAAATCGGCACCATCGTATAAAGTAGATTCTGAAAGCTTTTTTGCCGCCAAACTAAGATCATCGTCAGAATCCCTGTACCGCGTGGCCAGTATAGAATCAAATTCGTCATATATAAGGCTAAGCTCATTAAGCTTATCCTTGAGTATACTTCCATCAGGCAGCTCGCCTCCTGCCTGTAATAAGTGTTCAGGAGTGATGCTATATCTTTTGAATTCAGTTATCATAGCTGAAATGGTACTAACAAAGCCATCCTGATTGCATGATCCGGCAAACACCTTCAATCTATCCCTTAGCCTGTCCAGAATCCTGTAGATAATCATGGACTTTCCTGCAGGGTGTATATGCGGGTATGTTATGCCACCCTCCTGGTTAAAGATCCGGTATGCCATTCTTTGAAAACTCAAAACCTCGGTCTTTATTATCCCGCCTGTTCCGACAGCGGAAATCAGGCTTTTCTCAGCTTGAAAAGAAAACTGCTCAGGGACAAGAAAAACAAGCGGGTTAGCAGCGCCTTTCTCTATCTGTTCCTTTATTTCATTTAAAAAACGGTAGGTTTTACCGCTGCCTGCTCGGCCATAAACTATCCTTAAGCCCATATCTATCTCCAATGGAAAATGGGGACGATAAAATCATGATCCTTTACTTAATTATTATAATTTTACCGAAGAAGAAAAGCAAATCAAACCCTTTGTTCTTCACTTGTCCTTAATATTTCTGAGGAAGCATTTGATGATCAGATGAAACAATTAAAGGCGTACGGTTATAACACAATAACCTTTAGCGATTTACACGAACATTATATGGACGGCTCGCCCCTACCGAAAAACCCTGTCATCATTACTTTTGATGATGGTTATGAATCAAATTACACCATTGGATATCCAATCTTAAAAAAATATGGTCTAAACGCCTGTATCTTTATAATAACCAACGCCATAGGCAATTACAATTACATGAATGAGTCTCAGCTGAAGGAAATAACCTCAAGTGGGGTCATAGATGTCCAAAGTCATAGCGCAAGTCACTCTTATGACTTACCTTATATGTCAGGAAATAAAATCGATTCCGAATTGCTTGACTCAAAAATGCGGCTTGAATCCATAACAGGAAATAAAGTAAATATTTTTTGTTACCCAAGCGGCAGGTACTCTCAGCGATTGGTTGACAAGCTGATCGAGCATGAATATATCTTTTCTGTCACAACAAATTATGGTTTGGCATCTAAAAAAAATAACCCTTTTCTGCTGCGAAGAATCCGTGTAATGGGAAGTGATTCAGGCAAAGAATTAAAAGCTAAAATTGAAACATTGACTAAAAGAATCACTGAATTTATAGGGATACCTGAAGAAACAATCATACCGGAGCAATCTCCAGAGCCTTCTATTGAACCAAAACCTGATCAATCGACTGAGTCTGATCCGCAGACATCAACCGAGCCCGAAGGACCCGGTCAAACTGACGAAGATGAAACAAAACCCTCCGAAGAATCTATCATGGAAGAATCTGACTCACCCGAACCGGATACAACAGCCCAACCAAAGCCTGATCCCGAATCTGATTTGGAGGATGAAGCCGAACCAAAAACTGAAACTGAGCCTGAACCTGAAAGTGATCCGGAGACGGACACTGTACCAGAGCCTGAATCGGAGTCCGCATCTGAAGAAAGCATGATCACTGATCCTTAAAATAGACTAAATCGCTCTGCTCTTTTATTTTAAAGGCTTCAAAATATTTATTTTCCATGGGGATCCATATGTTTCGAAACTTTTTATAGAGCTCCGGTCCGGACCTTTTTATGATTCTTCTGCTTTGCTCATCCTTGTCGATGCCAAGAAAGATCTTCAAATTATATATATCTATCAGAGTGGGGTGCATACTATAGACCCCCTCCACAATATTAAGCTTTTTGGGGGTCACTCTTACAGGCTCGTCTTCAAATTTCATCCTTTGGCAATTATATATGCGGTAGCAGAATTCCTTACCGCTTAAAAGCCCTGCTGCGACTTCATCTCTGAACCTTGCATAGTCAACATTACCGCCGATCTCCGCAAGTCTTTCCTTAGCCTTTAATTCAGGTGTAAGGAAAAAATGATCCATATGAAAGACATTGCAATCTCTTTGCTTCTTGATCCAGTCTGCAAGATAGCTCTTTCCCGCTCCGCTGTTTCCGTCAATAGCTACGATTGCAGAAGAACAACCCTGTAACAGCGAATCGATTTTATCAAGTATCTCATTAAAGCATCTTTTATTTTCCACTATAATTCCTCTTTCAAAATTTATTAGCACTATAAATAAAATAACATGCCGGAAGCATAAGATACAATCAACTACTTTGCCCACTCTTGTTTTAATTTATAAAAAAATATAATATAAATATATACTATTGATAGAAAACACTCTTATGGTACGTAAAGGAGAAAGAACATGGAATATCGTCATTTTGGCAAGCTGAATTTAAAGCCTTCGGTATTGGGCTTTGGTGCAATGCGTATGCCTGTTTTAGAAGAAAAGTATGGCCAGATCAATACCGAAGAAGCAATTCGAATGATTCGCTATGCGATAGATAATGGAGTAAATTATATCGACACGGCTTGGGGTTACCATGATGGGCAATCTGAACCACTTGTAGGCCAAGCCTTAAAGGATGGTTATCGCGAGAAGGTCATGCTGGCGACCAAAAACCCGACCTGGCTCATTCATAAACCGGAGGATTGGGACTATTACCTCAATGAACAGCTTAAGAGGCTTCAGACAGATCGTGTGGATTTTTACCTTCAGCATGCTCTTGATAAAAAGGGCTGGGAAAAATATAAAGAGTTTGGTTTATGGGAAAAAGTCATGGAAGCTAAAAAGGCCGGAAAGATAAAATATGCCGGATTTAGCTTTCACGATGATTATGAGGTCTTTGCAGATATCCTCGATACATATGACTGGGATTTTTGCCAGATTCAATTAAATTATCTTGATGCTGATTATCAGGCAGGGCTGAAGGGGCTTGAAAAAGCTGCCTCGAAGAACATCGGAGTAGTTATAATGGAACCATTGCGGGGCGGACGTCTTGCAAATGGATTGCCTGATTTTATCATCAAAAGCATGGAAGAATACCCAATCAAGCGTAAACCTGTAGACTGGGCTTTACGCTGGCTTGCAAACCTGCCCGGAGTCTCCACGATACTTTCAGGAATGAGTACATTTGAGCAGGTGGAAGAAAACATCAAGTTTTGCAGCTCTTCTGAAATGGGACCCAATAAAATGAGCAAAGAGGAAGTTGACTTTATAACCGGCTTGGCTAATAAATGGAAATCAATGAAACAAATCGGCTGTACCGGCTGCAACTACTGTATGCCCTGCCCGAACGGCGTGAATATACCCGGCTGTTTCAATATTTATAACTACTTCCATTCCACAAACCCGGATTCGGAGGATAAAGCCCGCAGAGATTACAAGGAGAAGGTCTCAGACAGCAGCGACGCATCCCAATGCGTTGAATGCGGTTTATGCGAAGGCGCATGCCCACAGCATCTTCCCATTATAGAAACGCTGAAGATCATAAGTAATGAGCTGAAACCCAAAGATTAACGGAATTACAGATTCTCTGCCTTCAGCGCATCTATGGGATTATCTTTCCTGATCTTATCCATTGAATAAAGCATCGTAGCGAATACAACCAGGAAGACGCTGCCCACTGCAATGACTAAGCTGTACCACGGAATGAAAAAGCCTGTTTCAAGGCCGTAAGATATACTTCTGTATATCAGATAAGTGATTCCTATTGATACAGGAATGCCATACAATAACCCTTTTATACCATATAACAGACATTCAAAATTCATCATCTTTTTGAACATTTTTGGGGTCATACCAATCGACTTAAGCATTGCAAACTCGCGGCGGCGAAGTCCTATATTTGTGGAAATTGTGTTAAACACGTTGGCTGCGGCAATCAGGGATATTAGAACTATAAATCCATATGAGAAAACATCAAGTACGGTTATAATAGCCCTGTCGGATTCATACATAGCAGCATAATCAATAAGCATGCTGTAGTTTAAACCCATCCCGCTCAAAGTCTTGACCATTCTATCATAAACAGCTTTGTGGTCATTGGTCTTGAAATATATGGTTACAGCGCTTATTTCGAAATCTTCTCCCAATACTTTTTTTATAGCGCTGAATGGGTAAATCATCGTAATTTGCATTCCCTGATTAGAACCGATCATAAATGGTTTTTTATCAGTCAAGGTACCGCCTTCAACGATGTAATCATTTACCGCCTCCTGAGCTGTAAATTGCTTTTTGTTTCCTTCACCGTCTACATATATAAAATAAGTCTGACCATTGATCTCCTGAGTTTCACCTGCATAAAAGAAATTCTCCATTTGAACAAACGTTCTCATATCAATTCTGTC
>JAAYNO010000097.1 GCA_012520855.1 Clostridiaceae bacterium
AGGAAAGGTGTGCCGCCATAAAAAAATAATATTGTAGACAATATAATAACCATCCAGTCAGATCCGGGGAAACTTATTTGAAATGGAAGTTCAATTCCCATGAAATTGGACAAGAAAAGAATTGGGATTGTAATAATTAAAGAAACCCAGAATTTCAGCTTTAGATTCCCCATGTGCTCCATATGTCCCATATGCCCATGACCACTATGGTCATGATCTTCCTGACCATCATGTATAGCATGACTTGTTTTGTTGTTCATCACATGCACATGATGACTGTGAGAATCTTCTTTATGTTCCATTTAATTATTATTTAAATTGGAGGAATATCTATATTATGGGATATTCACTCCAATATATTAATGATATACTATCAATTATTCTCTGTATTTGCAACAAGCCGGCAAAGCATCATAAACAGCTTGCTCAGCTTTATACTTATCCGTGTCATGTCCCGCTGCCGCAAGGGCTTTTGATATATCGTCTTCAGTCGCCTTATCGGAATCGTAATTCAAATGCAACACCTGTTTTTCGGTATCCCAACTCGCAAAAGAAACGCCTTCCACTTCCTTCGCCGCTTTCTCAATGCGGTCTTTACACATTTCACAACTTCCCTTTACATTCAGCATGGCATGTTCCTCGTGGACTTCACCTGATGTCATGTGATCTGTTTCATTGTGTTGTGCATCCGTTTCCATGTGCTCCATTTCATTATTTGGTGCCGTGTTGTTCTTGCCGGATGATTTAGAATTACAGGCAATGAACAAGAGTGTACACAGTGCAAATGTCGCTAATATTACTTTTTTCATTTTGTTACTTTTTTAAATTTGAATTATCTGATTGATTAACCCCTGTATTTGCAGCAAGCAGGCAACGCATCGTAAGTAGACTGATCTGTTTTATATTTATCATTATCATGTCCTGCCTTTGCTACAGCTTTTGCTATCTCATCTACTGATGTTTTTGCAGGATCGAAATTAAGATGCAGTTGCTTCGTCTTTAAATCCCAACTGGCAACACTTACACCGTTTATTGCCATGGCAGCCTTCTCAATACGATCCTTGCACATCTCGCATAATCCCTGTACAGTTAGCATCGCATGCTCTCCACTCGCAGAGGTAGTCTGCATATTGTGTCCTTCGTGCCCTGTAACCGCCCTTCCTGCTGTTTCATTCATCATGCTTTGCTTACCGGACAATTGAGCACTTGCATCAATAATATATGCACCATTTGTAACTATTTCCTCACCGTCAGAGAGTCCGGACAAAATAACATAGGAATCACCAAGAGACGGTCCAAGTTCCACTTCTCGAAGCATAAAAGCAGGTGTTTCAGTATTCTGTTGCTTTACATATATTATAGAGCGCTTGCCGGTCCATAATATTGCTGTCTTAGGAATAACAAGTTCATTATTATATTGTTTAAGTGATGCTTTGATGAGGGCGTTTGCATACATCTCCGGTTTTAGTTGCATACCGGGGTTTGATGTTTCTACACGTACTTTGGCAGTACGTGTGGAAGGATCCAGAATAGGATTGATAAAGGATATCCTTCCCGAAAATGTTTTACCGGGCAGCGACTGAAGGGTGTATTCTAAGCGGTCACCTACCTTAAGGAATGGGAGATCAGATTCGAATGCATCAAACACTGCCCATACCTGGGATAAGTTGGCCACATCGAATAGCACAGTGCCTGTATTCACATAATCGCCCTGGTTTACATTTTTTGAAATAACTATTCCACTTGTGGTGGCAGTTACGTCTATTAGTGGCGAAACCTCACCAGACTGTTCGATACTTGTGATCTGTTCATCGGTAAGCTTCCACAGACGGAGCTTCTCTCTTACTGCTTGTAAAAGACCTGGTTGTAAATCTTTCATCTTTACTGCTTCAATGAGTTCCTGCTGTGCGTTTAGTAGCTCAGGTGAATAAATAGAAGCTATGGGTTGCCCGCGACGTACGCTTTCTCCGGTAAATGTAACATACAACTTTTCTATGCGTCCGCTCACATGTGAGGTCTGTGATTGTGACAATCGCTCATCTACCTGAATGGTTCCGTATAGTCTGACATCTTTAACAGGATTCTGGCGGTTTACTCTGGTAGTCTGTATGTTTGCAAGAGCAATTGCCTCAATGCTCATTTGAATAGCATCAGGATCTATTGCAGCATCACCTGAACCTGATGTTTGAAGAGGTATGAGATCCATTGCACAGATAGGGCAAAGTCCAGGTTCATCCATTCGTATTTGTGGATGCATGGAGCAAGTCCAAACTGTCGGATCAGCTCCGTGATCGTGATCGTGAGCCTCTTCTAAAGTTGATGTTAGTTGTGAAGATTGTTTCCCGTTATTTCCCGAGAAAATAAGCCAGCCTAGGAATATTCCGGCTAATAAAATTAATCCATATCTGAAAAATGGATGATTGCCAATCTCTTTTATTTTATTCTTTTTCATAATATTGAGTCTATTTTAATTGTTTGAAGTATTGA
>JAAYNO010000098.1 GCA_012520855.1 Clostridiaceae bacterium
GAGGAAGGCAGCTATCTTCTTACAAAGCTGGAGCAGGATATGCTGAAGGCAGTCTGCAAATACTTCGATGAAGTGATACTTGTTCTTAATGTTTCCAACATAATGGATATCAGCTGGATAGACAGCGAGGTCTATAAAAGCAGGATAAAAGGCGTTCTTATAACATGGCAGGGGGGAATGGAAGGCGGAAATGCGGCTGCAGATATACTTATAGGTGACGTCATTCCCAGCGGCAAGCTGACTGATACGATAGCTTATTCAATCAACGATTATCCTTCTACCATCAATTATGGCGGTGAACATAAAAATGTCTATCAGGAGGACATTTATGTAGGCTACAGATACTTTGAGACTTTTTGTCCTGAAAAGGTGCAATTCGAGTTCGGCTTCGGATTATCCTACACCGAGTTTGAAATCAAATGCCAGAAAGCACATCTCAAGATAATAAATGATGAAGAATATATTGAGGTAAATGCTACTGTAAAGAACACAGGAACCAGATATCCGGGGAAAGAGGTCGTCCAGATCTACTTTGAGGCTCCCCAGGGAAAACTGGGAAGACCAAAGAGGATCCTTGCGGCATTTAAGAAGACCAGGCTCCTTGAGCCCGGGGAATCCCAATCAGTAACCATAAGCTTTCCTGTTAATCGGATGGCTGCTTATGATGATGGAGGTTATACCGGCAATGCTTCATGTTATGTCCTGGAAAGCGGTGAGTACTTTTTATATGCTGGAAACAGCGTCAGGAATACCATAAGGATACCTTTTGAAGGCAAGGATTGCCTTTTGATCCCGGAACTCCGCGTGGTGGAGCAGTTGGAAGAGGCTATGAGACCTGTTGAGCCATTTAAAAGAATGAGACCCGGCCGTAGAAAAGAAGACGGAACCTATGAAATAGCCTATGAAGATGTGCCCACAAGACAAGTTTCTCTTTCTGAGCGTATAGAAAAAAATCTTCCTGCTCCTATTCCTCAAACAGAGGATAAAGGCTATAAATTAAGGGACGTATACGACAAAAAGGTTACTATTGATGATTTTGTTGCACAGCTTTCCGATGAGGATTTAGCTGCATTGGTAAGAGGTGAGGGCCCCGGCAGCCCCTGGGTGACGCCCGGAACTACAAGCGCTTTTGGAGGCATTACCGACAGTCTGCTCAAATTTGGTATTCCTATAGCTTGCACTGCTGACGGACCGTCGGGGATCAGGATGGAGAGCGGGCATAAGGCGACCTTGCTCCCCATAGGCACATTACTGGCTGCAACATGGGATGTAGGATTAGTGGAAGAGCTTTATATAATGGAGGGCAAGGAATTAGTAAGAAACGGTATTGACATGCTGCTGGGTCCTGGCCTTAATATCAGACGCAACCCGCTTAATGGACGTAATTTTGAATACTTTTCGGAAGATCCGCTTATCTCGGGGTTGTTTGCGACAGCATCAGTACGGGGGATCATGAAAGGCGGTTCAAATGCAACATTGAAGCATTTTGCATGCAACAATCAGGAGAAATTCCGCACAAAGGTAAATGCGGTCGTTTCTGAAAGAGCATTACGGGAGATATATCTCAAGGGTTTTGAAATTGCTGTCAGGCAGGGAGGAGCTAATGGCATCATGACCTCATATAACCCAATAAACGGGCATTGGTCTGCTTCCAACTATGATTTAAACACAACAATATTACGTAAGGAATGGGGCTTTAAGGGCATTGTCATGACCGACTGGTGGGCAACGATGAATGATAATATAAGCGGAGGACCTGCAAGTACAAGATATACCGGCTTTATGGTCAGGGCTCAGAATGATCTGTATAAGGTCGTCAGTAATTTCGGCGCTGAGGTAAACTCGGGAAACGACAATACCATAGAATCACTGAAAAACGGTTCATTAAAAATAGGAGAGCTGCAGCGCTGCGCCATTAATATCTTAAACTTTTTAATGCAAGCTCCTGTTTTCTTAAGAGGGCAGGTATTCAATGAAACAGTCGAAAAATTCCATGCAAAAAAACAAACGATATCGTCACATCCGGTTCATGAATTGGAACAAAGTCCTGTAATCAGCATTTCTGGTAAAACTGCTTTGCTTAAGGTGTCAAAAAAAGGTGTGTACAGGGTATTTGTAAGCTTAATGTCTCCGGAAAGCAGACTAGCACAATCAGCATGTAATATCACGCTGAATGATCAGCATATGACTACTGTTCAAACCAGCGGAACAGAGGGGAAATGGGTTAAACGAAAGCTGTCAAAAGTCTATCTGCAAGAAGGCATATATGAGCTTAAGCTTGATTTTATTAAACCGGGCATGGTGATAGAATGGATAGAATTTAAAGAAGTATAGTATTATGGGTCCAATAATACTAATACTTTGCTCCAAATAATACGAATCAGGAGGAAGAATTTATGGTCGGTTCATCGTCAATTATTACACTGATTATTGCAATGGTGATATGCTTTCTGTTTCCCATAGCGTTTGCGATCTACTTTAAACTAAAACATAAAATAAGCCTGAAACCTGTTTTTACGGGAGTTGCAGTGTTTATCATCTTCGTTCTGATACTTGAACAAATCTTGCATTTCTTTGTACTTCAAAAAGGACTCATCACTAACCCAATTCTTATCACTGTTTATGGTGCCCTGGCAGCGGGTGTGTTCGAGGAAGGCGGAAGATTTATAGCCTTTTCAACGATCCTGAAAGATAAGCGAGAATGGAAGGATGGAATAGCTTACGGCATAGGACATGGAGGAATTGAAGCTATGTTAGTTGGCGGCTTTTCATATCTTTCCAATCTGATATACAGCAATCTCATAAACAGCGGTATGTTTGATACTGTTTTAGGGACACAATTACCCGAAGAACAGCTTTCTCAATTACATGCTTTAAAAGAAGCGTTAGTGGGATTACCGTGGACTACTGTTATGATAGGCGCTTTTGAGAGGATCTTTGCCTTTGGGATACAAATTGCGCTGACCCTTATTGTTTTATATGCAATCAGAAATAAGAAGTTCATCTATGTTCTGGTAGCTGTGTTATTCCATGCTTTGATTGATTTTCCCGCTGCTCTTTTCCAAATGGGAATACTAAATCTATATATTGTGGAAACTATAATCTTTGCTATTTTTATTGTTTCAGTCATCTTTACTATAAAAAGCAGGAAGTTATTTGATGACCCGGATCTAAGAGGAACAGAGATATGAGCCTTAAAAAACGAGTTATAGTAATAGGAGGAGGAGCGGCAGGAATGCTTGCCGCTATTTCGGCAGCAAGGCTTGGTGCCCATGTCACCATACTGGAGAAAAACCCAAGAGTGGGAAAAAAGATTTTGGCAACCGGTAACGGACGATGCAATTTCACTAATGTGAATGCCGGGTATAGCTGTTACAGCAGTGAAAATCCCGGGTTTGTGCAAAAGGCTTTATCCGATTTCACCGCTTCTGATGCTATCAGCTTTTTTGAGGAATTAGGGATTCAGCATAAAGTTGAAGAAATGGGCAAGGTATTCCCTATGTCCGATCAGGCCTCCAGCATTCTTGATGTTTTACTTTATGAACTTAACCGCTTAGGGGTCAATATAATATGTGATTCCAACGTGGTCGACATAATACCCGAGAATGGCTCGTTTATTTTAAAAACAAAGGATGGAAACAAATATAGAGGGGATAGTGTAGTTTTGGCCCCTGGCGGAAAAGCTATGCCCTCTTCCGGTTCAGACGGCTATGGCTATGATCTGGCCTTGAAATTGGGTCATACAATGACTGATACTTTTCCCGCACTGGTCCAGTTAATGTTGGAAGGCAACTATTTCAAGAGGATTGATGGTGTTAAATTTATAGGAACAGCTGAAATAATTGATAATAACGGATCAGTAATAAAAGACAGGGGAGACATTCTGTTCACAAACTACGGGGTTTCCGGTCCTCCCGTGCTTCAGATAAGCAGAAAAGCAGGAGAGCTTTTAAAAAGCGGTAAACAGGCGACATTAAAGATCAGTATTCTTGACACGATGTCAAAGGAGGAAGTAACCGATCTCATAGACAGACGTTTTAAGACTGATTTAAACAAGACTGTTGAATTCAGCTTTGTAGGACTTATTAATAAAAGGCTGATTCCTGTGGTTTTGATGAAAGCGGGGATAAGCGATTTAAAGCGTCCCATTTCGAGCATAACTTCAAAGGAGAGGGATAGAATAGCTGAGATTCTCACCGACTGGCGATTTAATATAAGGGGCACCAAAAGCTGGCCCAGCGCACAGGTAACGGCAGGGGGAATCAATACACGGGAGATAGATGAAAACACAATGGAATCGTTTTTGATTAAAGGCTTATACTTTGCAGGCGAAATTATGGACGTAGATGGAATGTGCGGAGGCTATAACCTGCAATGGGCCTGGTCTTCAGGCTTCATCGCCGGTCGCTCCGCCGCAAAATGAGTAGAGGGGACGGTCCTCTTTACTCATTCGGACACACCGTCGCTATGTGGGTCTGACTTGCTGCGGAATGTCTTTATTTACTCAAAATGAGTAAAGAGGACCGTCCCCTCTACTCATTTTGGAAGGGAATGGCTTATGATAAGGCTTTCGGATATAAGAATAGGAATAGACAATATAGATGCGGAAAATGAGAATGATATCTTAAAAAATGTCATCCTTGCCAGGCTGAAAATAAATGAAAAGGACTTATTGAGCTTCAGTATTTATAAAAAATCGGTGGACGCCAGGAAAAAAGCGGAAATATGCTATGTCTATACGCTTGATGCGAAGGTCAATAATGAAGAACGATTATTAAAAAGGTATCGAAGTAAGGATATTTTTCCCGCACCTGCAGTGATTCGCACCAAGCTTCAATTTGGCAGTGAAAAACTGCATCAGCGACCTGTTGTAGTTGGCATGGGACCTGCAGGGCTTTTTGCTGCCCTAAGCTTTGCCAGAAACGGCTATAAGCCCATCGTCCTCGAAAGAGGGGAAGATGTTGATTCCAGGACAGAGAAAATAAATGCTTTCTGGAATGAAGGTAAGCTGGATACCGAGAGCAATGTACAATTCGGTGAAGGTGGAGCGGGTACATTTTCGGATGGGAAACTAACAACTCTCATTAATGATCCAAGATGCAGGGAGGTACTTGAAGAATTTGTTAATGCTGGCGCGCCTCAGGATATTTTGTATAAAAGCAAGCCGCATATAGGCACTGATATACTAAGGTCTGTTGTTAAGAATCTAAGAAAAGCCATTATTTCTTATGGCGGTGATGTAAGATTCAAGTCCAGGGTGACAGATCTTATCATAAAGGATGGTGCAATAACGGCACTAAAAATCAATAATGAGGAGATACTGGACTGCAGTGTCGTGATTTTAGCCATCGGGCATAGCGCCAGGGATACCTTCGGGGTTCTTGATCAAAGAGGTATTGAAATGTGCCAAAAGCCCTTTTCCATAGGTGTCAGGATCGAACATCCCCAGGAGGTCATCGACAGGGCTCAATACGGTAATGCAGCAGGGTACCCCGGATTAGGAGCGGCTGATTATAAATTATCCTATCACGCCAGAAACGGGAGATCCGCATATACTTTTTGTATGTGTCCGGGAGGATATGTTGTCGCAGCGGCATCGGAAGAGAGCCATATTGTAACGAACGGGATGAGTGAATATAAAAGAGACGGAACCAATGCCAATTCCGCTTTGCTGGTTGGAGTCAGTCCGGAGGACTTCCCGGGGAAGCATCCATTGGCAGGTGTGGAATTTCAAAGAAAATGGGAGCATCTGGCGTTTCAGTTGGGAGGCTCAAATCACAGCGCTCCGGTCCAACTCATCGGAGATTTTTTAAATGATCGTATGAGTACTGGCTTCGGTTCGGTCAAACCTACTTATAAGCCGGGTGTAGCTTTCGCACCTATAAAAGATTGTTTGCCTTATTATGTTATTGAAACAATGAAGGAAGCACTAGTCTATTTTGAAACCAGGATGAAAGGCTTTGCCATATCTGACGGTCTTTTGACGGGAGTGGAAACCAGAAGCTCCTCCCCTGTCAGAATAATAAGAAACACCGATCATATTTCCAATATAAAAGGATTATACCCAGCAGGCGAAGGTGCAGGATATGCAGGCGGAATAATGTCTTCGGCCGTAGACGGGCTGAAAGTTTCGGAAAAAGTAATGGAAAAGTATTTTGTTCCGTAATGTATATTTTGTTTTCTGGATGTGCTCAGATTCTTTCCTCCGTATTGAAATTATGGAATTTACTTTGTTTCGTGTTGAATAAAAGGTATAATATCCCTAAACGGAGGTGTAGCAATGAAGAAAACAACAAGAGTGTGTGCACTAATATGCGCTTTTTTAATTTTTTTCACAGGCTGTGCTCGCTTGGACAGAATCAATGATTTTATTGATGAGGAGTCTTTATATAACGAGAATGATAAAGACGACGATCCATCA
>JAAYNO010000099.1 GCA_012520855.1 Clostridiaceae bacterium
ACCCTGCCTATCTTTTTAAAAATATTAAGGTGCTGTATATGAAAGTTTTTGGTAAAAAAGGCTTCACCTTTGTGGAGCTAATGATAGTATTAGTTATAATCGCTATTCTTGCTGCTGTTGCAATTCCTATATATACACGTTCTCAGGAAAAAGCGGCCGAAAGTGCCTGCATTCAAAATCAGAAATTGATCCATTTAGCAGCTGAGGAATATAATAATGTAAATAGTTCATATCCTGAAAACGTGCAAATACTTGTAGATGAAGATTATCTGCAATTTATGCCAAAGTGCTCGGGACTAATCTATACCGTAATAAATCCCGATGGTACAGTTGAATGTCCCAGAGAAAGCAATAAGCATTAACACACGGTTTGGCTTATTCTGTGCTCCATTGCATAATTAAAAAGAATAATGATATCATATTGTTCAATATATAATGGAAAACCGCATAAGAATAAAAACACGGTTTACAAAATAAACTATCAATGATAGTATAACTCATGTTAAAAGGCTATTATTAACTTATCATTCTGAGTGAATAAACGTCATTCTGAATGAAGCGAAGAATCTAGATTCACATTGGAGGAAAGAATGTCAAAGTATCTCGTTATTGTGGAATCACCGGCAAAGGCAAAGACGATCAGGAAATATTTGGGGTCAAACTATAAAGTTGTAGCTTCTATGGGACATATAAGGGACCTTCCACAGAGCCACCTGGGTGTTGACATAAAAAGCGATTTTAATCCCATGTACATCATCATTGCAGGAAAAAGCGGGCTTATAAAAAACCTGAAGGAAGATGCATCAAATGTGGATAAAATATTTCTTGCAACTGACCCGGATCGCGAAGGAGAGGCTATATCGTGGCATCTTTCCCATATATTGAAAATCGATCCTCAAACCGATTGCCGTATTACCTTTAATGAGATAACAAAGAATGCTGTTGAAAATGCAGTAAAAAGTCCCAGACAAATCGATATGAATCTTGTCGATGCTCAGCAGGCACGCAGGATCTTGGATAGGATAGTTGGCTATGAGATCAGTCCTGTCCTTTGGAAAAAAGTACGGAAAGGATTGAGCGCCGGAAGGGTTCAATCCGTTGCGACCCGTATCATTTGTGATCGTGAAACTGAAATCGAGAACTTTATTCCTGAAGAATATTGGTCCATAGATACTAAATTTAAAAACGAAGAAGGTCATATATTTTCCGCCAAATATCATGGCAAGAATGGTAAGAAGTCGGGGATTAAAAACAAAGACCAGGCTGATGAAATATTAGCCTTGCTTAAGGATTCCGACTTTATAGTTTCCAATGTAAAGAAAAGCGAAAAGAAAAGAACACCTGCTCCTCCTTTTATAACAAGTACTCTTCAGCAGGATGCTTCCCGGAAACTTGGGTTTAGTGCCCAAAAAACAATGATGATTGCTCAACAGCTCTATGAGGGTGTTTACATAGGCGATGAAGGCTCTGTAGGTTTGATTACATATATGAGGACCGACTCTGTGCGTATTTCTAACAATGCCATTTCCGATGCAAGAAATTATATCCTTGAGCATTTCGGAAAGGAATATTTACCATCCAAGCCTAGGCATTATAAAACAAAATCTGCGGCACAGGATGCTCATGAGGCAATACGTCCTACTTATACTGACAAAGATCCTGAGAGCCTGAAACATTTACTCGCTGCTGATCAATATAAGCTGTATAAGTTGATTTGGGACAGGTTCCTGGCTTGTCAAATGGAGCCTGCGGTTTATGATACGATGACTGTTGAAATAGAAGGAACACCTAAAACACTTGGCAGTACGATTGTAAATTTGAGAGCAACCGGCTCAAAGCTTATATTTAAAGGCTTTTTAGCTCTATACGAAGAGGGAAGGGATGACGAGGAGAAGGAATCCTCCCAGATGCTGCCGACAATCGTTAAAGACGAAAAGCTGGCATTGGTCAGCACTGATTCCAATCAGCATTTTACAGAGCCGCCGCCGAGGTATAACGAGGCAACTCTGGTCAAAGCGCTTGAAGAAAAGGGAATAGGCAGACCAAGTACCTATGCGCCTACCATCAGTACAATAATCAACAGGGGATATGTGGAGCGCAATAAGAGGCAGCTTGTGCCAACTGAATTAGGAAAGATCGTCAATCAGTTTATGATATCTAATTTTTCTGACATAGTAAACGTAGATTTTACAGCAAAAATGGAAGAAAGCCTAGATAAGGTCGAAGAGGGAAGCATTGAATGGAAAGCCTTGTTGAGACAATTCTACGAGCCTTTCAGCGAAACTGTGAAACGGGCGGAAACAATCAGCAGAATAGAAATGCCGGTAGAGGTTTCAGATGTTATATGCGAAAACTGCGGTAAAAATATGGTGATTAAAAACGGCCGCTTTGGTAAATTTCTGGCATGCCCTGGATTTCCCGAGTGTAAGAACACCAAGCCTTTCCTGGAAGAAGCAGGTGTTAAATGCCCGAAGTGCTCAGGGAAGGTTGTGTACCGTAAAACTAAGAGGAACAGAAAGTACCTGGGCTGTGAAAATTACCCCAGATGTGACTTTATGACCTGGGATATGCCGTCCGATAAGATTTGTCCTAAATGCTCCAGCTTTTTAACACAAAAAGTCAAGGGCAGCACCATCACCTATAAATGTGCTGATCCCGACTGTGATTATATCGAGGAACAGCAAAAAGAGAGCAAAAGCAAAGCCACGACAAGGAAAATGAAGTAGTTGTAATTGTTATTCTATTTTTTATTTTTATTGTTTATTGTTCATTGTGATTGTTATTATAATATTGTAGCCCACCCTTAGTGCCGAGCTAAATAGCTCAGCACTAAAGGTGGGCTACTTGGTTCAGGTTGGACTGTCAATCAGCTTCATAATCAGTGAAAAAGCCAACGGTCCTGTCGTAGGAATCATAAGCCTTTTTGATCATCTCTTCAGGGTATTGGCTGTTATCATAATACTCGCGGTGTGGTATGGGGAAAATCCTATGGATAACATTTGGAGTTCCAATACCTTCACGGCTGACCCATGTGGGAGTATGAGAAACTTTATTTATTATGGTTTTTCCTGTATCCGGATCCTTTGATAATTCTATGGTAACAAGTATACTGTCTTCTCTGAGCCACTTTTGATCCTTCGGGTCATCGAACCATTCATGCCACTGGTTAGATAAGAAATTGCCCATGGAATATATGACATATTTAGTTTCATCGTTTACGGTACGTATTTCGGTAGGTTGTACAACATGGGGGTGGGACCCTAAAATAATATCGACGCCCCATTCAAACATGTCTTTGGTAAGGCTTAATTGCTGTTCATTAGGTTTTCTCCAGTATTCATGTCCCCAGTGCATCGAAACAATGGTTATGTCCGCTTTCTCTTCCATTTCACGGATTTCATTTTCCATCCTGGGTCTATCAAAAAATGCCAAATGCTTATTGATCTCCTGGGGAGTAAGCAAGGCTTCATTGCCGTTGCTGCCATAGGTATATGCCATAAAGGCGACTTTTATGCCGTTAAGGTCTTTTATTAAATATCGCTGCTCTTCTTCACCGTCATATGACCCGATATTTTCAAGGCCTGCACGGTATATATTATCCCTGGTTTCCAGCATGCCCTTTAATCTTCTGTCCAACTGATGGTTATTAGAGGTGTTTACAAGATCAAAACCAGCATATTTAAATGCGTCGAACATTTCGGGAGGACAATTGAAATATGGAAATCCGGCGTAATCATTTCTTTTATCGGTTGCTGCTCCTTCAAAGCTGACAATGGCATAATCGGCCTTTTCTACGAAGGGCTTTATTTCTTCAAACATATGTGTGAAATCATATCTGTCTTCACCTTCTATCCTTCCATCCTTTATAAGATCATCATGTATTACGCAGTCACCTGCGGCAACTATTGTAGCAGCTATAGGTGTGGGAGAAGGTTCCGGTGTTGGATCAGGTGTAGAAACCGGTGTTGAAGTGGGGGTAGGAGTCAAATCAGGCGTAGGGTCTGCACTATTGGAAGGTGCAGGGCTACTGTTATTTTCCCCATAGATATTAGCACAGCCGTTTATAAGAAAAATAACCGATAACATTAATATAATGGCGCAAAGGATTATAATACGCTTTCTCATTATTGTTTTCAAAATAACACCTCGTACAGTAATATTGAGATTATTTTACCATTACGATGTAATATGGACAAGCATTAGCCCACCCTTTACGTATTAAAAAATGCCTGATAACATTATAATAAAAGCACACATATTTATTAAGGAGATAAAATGAACAATAAATATATTAATGTCATAGGTGCCGGTCTTGCCGGCTGCGAAGCTGCCTGGCAGATAGCCAGGCAGGGAATAAAGGTTCGCTTGTTTGAAATGAAGCCTCATAAAAAAACACCTGCACACCATAGTGATACTTTTGCAGAGCTGGTTTGCAGTAATTCATTAAGGTCCGATATGCTGGAAAATGCCTCCGGACTTTTGAAACAGGAGCTTCGCTTATTAGGTTCCTTGATAATGGCTTGTGCTGATGAAACAAGGGTACCGGCCGGGTCAGCCCTGGCTGTTGGCAGAAAAGAATTTTCACAAGCTGTTACCGATAGAATAAAGTCGAATCCGCTGATTGAGATTATTCATGACGAAGTGACTTCATTAAGTAATAACGATATTACAATAGTTGCTACAGGTCCGCTTACTTCCGATAAGCTGGCGAATGAGATTTCTGCTGTTATCGGCGAAGAAAGCCTTTATTTTTTTGATGCCGCCGCGCCAATAGTCCGTTTAGACAGCATAGACATGAGCATTGCTTTTAAAGCTTCACGATATAATAAGGGCGAAGCTGATTATATCAACTGCCCCATGAATAAAGAAGAATACGAAGCGTTTTATGAGGCTTTGATCAATGCCGAGACCGTTCAGCTTAAAGAATTCGAAGATAATAAGGTTTTTGAGGGCTGTATGCCAATTGAGACTATGGCTAAACGCGGAAAAGACACTATACGTTTCGGCCCGCTTAAGCCTGTGGGCCTTCCGGACCCTGAAACAGGCAAGGAATATTATGCAGTTGTACAATTAAGACAGGATGACAAAGCAGCCTCATTATATAATATGGTCGGTTTTCAGACTCATCTTAAGTGGGGAGAACAAAAGCGTGTATTTTCAATGATTCCTGGCTTGAAAAACGCTGAGTTTGAACGCTATGGAGTGATGCACAGAAATACCTTTTTGAATTCACCTGTTTTGCTTGATTCTGTTTACAGACTGAAAAAGCAACCCAATCTTTTCTTTGCGGGTCAGATGACAGGAGTGGAAGGTTATATCGAATCAGCTTCATCTGGTTTTGTTGCTGGTGTGAATGCCGCAAGACAGTTTAATGGTTTATCTGATCTGATTTTTCCGGGGAATACTGCAATAGGTGCATTGGCTCGCTATATTTCCAGTCCGGGAACAACCAGGTTCCAGCCTATGAATGTTAACTTTGGCATTATTGATTCCCTGGGCGAAAGAATCAGAAACAAAAAAGAAAGGTATCAGGCTATTTCAAAAAGGGCTTTAAATACGATCGAGAACATAAGAAGATCCCTTGACATCTGATATGCCGCGCATGCCATTACTGAATGAAGTGCTGCAAAGTGAAGAATATTATTAAGATCCTCCTTTTGAAGGATCTTTTTTTAAATTCCTTCAGAAAATAAGATTAAATCAGCATCAAAAAATCAATACTTAATATATAAGTTGGACCAAATGATTTATATGATCCTTGTAAACCTGTACAAAGAATTGGTGCATATTTCTTGCATCAAAAATAATACGGACTTGGTTCAACTGCTTAATTCATTTTATTTGAGAGGACGAATACAATGCTTTATAAAAGAAGCTTTTGGCAGAGAATATTCTCATGCTTGATCCTGACTGTGCTATTTTTTAACTTTTCTGCATGTTCAAATATAAAACAAAAAAACGATTCCTATTCGACACCGACACCAGTTTGTGTCGCACCGGTCACAAGAGGGGACATCGATAGCTATACCCTGTATAACGGTCTTGTTAAGCCCAAAAAACTTGTATATGTCACTTCGGTGATATCCGGAAAGGTTTCAGTTTCTTTTTTTGATGTTGGAGACAGGGTTAAAAAGGGTGACTTGTTATTTACCGTGAGAAACGAGGATATTGAAGATAATATTGATATCCTTGAAGAACAACTGAAGGCGGCAAAATCAAACATAGCTTTGGCTGAGACAGGTGTTGCCGCTGCTATGGGAAGCGGGTTCGAAAGTCAGAAGCTGCAGTATGAGTCGGCTCTTAAAAGTGCCGAGTATGATTATGTCGCTGCAAAAAAGCTTTTTGACAGCTCAACTTTGCTATACGAAGCAAAAAAAATCAATATTTACGAATACAACAAAGTTAAAAATCAATATGAACAGGCAAAAAATGTCCTTGAAACGGCCAGAGATGCTTATGAGCTTTTTATTTATGATGTTTCAAAGAATACTGCTAAATCCGCAAACGAACAGCTAAAGCAAGCCCAGGCATCATATGACACAATAAAGCTACAGTTGGAGAGCGCCAGGAAAAAACTTGATCATACAAAAATAACCTCACCTATCGACGGTATAGTAGCCGGAAAGGAAATAATAACCGGTTCGTTGATTTCAAACACAATGGTGCCTTATGTAATTATGGATATCGATACTGTTCTGATTTCAATTTCAGTTACCGAGCAGGTTATAAACAAAATCAAAAGAGGGGATATATTTGAGGTCTCGATACCCGCTGCGAGTTCTAAGCCCTTCAAAGGAGAAGTTATAACAGTGAACCCTGCACCTGATGGCAATACATTTACCTATAATGTTTTGATCGATGTTGTAAATGAAGGTGATTTGATAAAACCGGGCATGACAGCAAAAGTATGTATTCTTACCGAACAGCGAAAAAATACTTTATTAGCACCGCTTAACTCTGTTATGTCTGATAGCAGCGGTAAATACGTGTTTATTATTCAAGACAATACTGCAAAAAAAAGATATGTTAATGCAGGAATAATAAAAGATGACATGGTGGAAGTATTAAGCGGCATTGAAACAGGAGAATTACTGGTTGTAAAAGGCCAGCAGCTTTTAAAGCATGATCACCCTGTAGAAATCGTAGGGGAGGGTCAAAAATGAATCTGCCCGGATTGTCTATTCGCCGGCCAACAGCCGTTATTATGATCATACTGTCTATTGCGCTGATAGGCTCCGTATCATTTTCCAAGCTGAAGCTTGACCTTCTTCCTGAACTAAATATGCCAATAGCTGTCGTTACTGCAAAGTATGAAGGAGCAGGTCCTAAAGAAATCGAAAGACTCATAACCATACCGTTTGAGGAAGTACTAACGACGATTACCGATTTAAAATCCATAGAAACGGTTTCTACCAGCGAATATTGTCTGTGCATTCTATATTTCAATGATAATACCGATATGGATTTCGCGACCCTTGAAATGCGTGAAAAGATAGATTTAGCCAAGACCTGGTTGCCTCAGGGTGTTACTGATATTATGGTCATGCGTATTGATCCGAACAATTTGCAATCTACATTTGAGTTGGGTATCAGCTCTGATATGAAGCTTGAAGATATGACCAGATTTGTCGAGGAACAAATCGTGAATAAAATGGAAAGGATCAGCGGGGTTGCTCAAGCTAAGATTTCCGGCGGTCTTACTCAGCAAATACGTATCGAACTGGTTAAGGAAAGACTGTCTATGTACGGGCTTAATGAAAGCATCATATCCCAGTACATTATGACAGAAAATCTGAACATACCTGCCGGCAGTATTAAAACAGCAGGAATGTCCATATATTTAAAAACGATAGGAGAATTCAGATCAATTGAAGAAATAAGAAATCTGATAGTACCGACCGCCACTGGAACGACAGTATTTTTAAAAGATATTGCAAATATCAATCTTGTTGATGTAGAAAAAACAAGTGAAAGCTATATAAACGGAAGACCTGCATTGAATCTTTCCATACAGAAGCAAAGCAATGCAAATACGATCCAGGTTTGCAGGGCTGTAAAAAATGAACTGGCTAAATTGGAAAAATCCTATCCCGATTTGGAATTCGATATTATTTATGACAGCTCAAACTATATTGATATGGCACTTGATACCGTAGCTGAATCGGCTTTTCAGGGCGGGATCCTTGCGATCATAATTCTTTATCTCTTCTTAAGAAACTTCCGGGCTACTTTGATCATTGCCGTGTCAATGCCTGTGTCCATCATTACCTCATTTGTCCTTATGTATTTTTCGGGGATCAGCCTTAATCTTATATCGCTGGCGGGATTTGCCCTTGGGATCGGAATGCTTGTCGACAACTCGATTGTAGTTTTAGAAAATATATACCGTTACAGGGATGAGGGAAGGGATTTAAAAGAAGCCGCAGAATACGGTACAAGAGAAGTAATGCTTTCAATAACCGCATCTACATTTACAACTATTGTTGTTTTTATACCCATTGTATTTGTTGAAGGGATGACTGGGAAGATTTTTAAGGAAATGGGGCTTATAATAACCTTCTCGCTTATGGCTTCACTTATCATTGCAATAACTTTTCTGCCGATGATGGCATCAAAATTGCTTCGGATCAATAAAGTAAATACGCTAAAAAAGAGCTTGTGGACAAAACTGTTTGATGGGTGGGAAACATTTTACGAGAAAGTTAGCAGGCAATATAAAAAACTATTGGAGTATTCATTAAAGAGGCGCAGTTATGTTATTCTATCGGCTGTTATTCTCTTTGTTTTTTCACTGATATCACTTCCCGCTATAGGCTTCGAATACTTTCCCGCCATGGATGAAGGCCTTATAAGGGTTGAAATCATACTGCCGAAAGGAAGCACTGTAAGCAATACCCATGATATGGCTTTTGATGTCCAGGACAGAATCAAGGAAATACCTGAGGTCAAAGGGATAAACATGGCAATAGGGGACGGAGGCTTTGTTCTGGATAGATCCGGGTCCGAAAGGGCTATTATAAATGTTGATATTGGAAGCATTGAAAATAGGACTAAATCAATAGGAGATATTGCAGATGATATAAGGGAAAGGGTTTCTGATATCGCAGGAGCGCAGATCAAGGTAATCGATGACAGTAAAGTCATGGGTTTTTCTATCGGATATAATGAGGTGGATGTAAGGATTTCGGGTGAAGATACCGAAACATTGGCAAAGATTTCAGATGATTTGATGGGTATTTTAAGCGGCATCAAGGGAATTCGTGATCTAAACAGCTCTATTGACCAGGAAATCGAAGAAGCTTCCATAGTAATAGACAGAAGCAAAGCCCTGTTATACGGATTGACCCCTGCTCAGATAGGCCGCTCTGTTCAGGCCGGGGTAAACGGCATTATTGCAACGCGCTATCAATACAGGGGATCGGACATAAATGTGGTTGTTTGTTCAACTGACGGGAATATAAAAAGCCTTCATGATATTTACAATATAACGATACAAAGTCCGCAAGGCGTAAATGTGCCTCTATCGGAAGTGGCAGAGATTCGTTTTGAGAAATCTCCCCCAAATATCATCAGAAACGATCAAAAGAAAACAGTTTCTCTTACTGCTGATTTAAAGGGAAGAGCGCTGAATAAGGTTACCGCTGATATTGACAATGCACTTTCAAAATATGAGTTTCCCGCAGGCTACGGCTATAGCTACGGAGGTCAGCAAAAGGATTTTATAGATTCGTTCGATGCGCTTTTTGACGCTCTTATCCTCTCGGTTATTATTGTATATATGTTTTTGGCAGCTCAGTTTGAGTCTTTACTGCATCCCTTCACTATCCTCTTAACAATACCTTTAGCGCTTACAGGCGCATTAATCGCACTTTTATTGACCGGAAAATCATTAAGCATTCCTGCATTTATAGGTATAATAATTTTAGTAGGTATCGTAGTTGACAATGCAATCGTGCTGATTGACAGCGTAAACCGCTTCAGGGAGGAAGGCATGAGTAAGGAGGAAGCCCTGATAAAGGCAGGACCTTTAAGACTCAGGCCTATTCTGATGACTACTTTAACAACCATTCTTGGTATGCTGCCTATGGCAATCACAAGAAAAGAAGGAAGTGAGATCCAGATACCTCTTGCTATAGTCGTAATTGGCGGACTTGCTGTTTCAACACTTGTTACACTGATAGTTATACCCTCCTTTTATTTGACATTTGAAAATGCCCTGGATAAGTTCAAAAACAGAAAGCATGGAAAAATGAAACAGCAGTTATTTGACACACCGAAAAAGAACAAGTAGAATTATTCAGTACGTTTTAAAGTTATTGATATCGCACTTAAGAAACAGCAGGTGATTTTGTGAAAACAATACGCAACGAAATAAGAAATATTGCTATTATCGCACATGTTGACCATGGAAAGACTACCCTTGTAGATGCTATGCTCCGTCAAAGCGGTATTTTCAGAAGCAATGAGAAAGTTGTTGAAAGGGTCATGGACTCCAATGAGCTTGAACGGGAAAAAGGCATAACGATCATGTCCAAAAACACAGCGGTTCTATATGGCAATATCAGAATAAATATAGTTGATACTCCAGGCCACGCTGATTTTGGCGGTGAAGTTGAACGGATCCTTAAAATGGTTGACGGTGTGCTTCTATTAGTAGACGCATATGAAGGAGCTATGCCGCAAACCCGCTTTGTGTTGAGAAAAGCACTGGGACTTCATCTTAAACCCATAGTGGTTATAAATAAGATTGACAGAAAAGATGCCAGACCAGCGGAGGTAATAGACGAAATACTGGATTTGTTTATCGAACTGGGTGCCGACGATGATTTGTTGGAATTTCCGGTAGTTTATACTTCTGCGAGAGATAAAATCGCAAAACTGGACTTGAACGATGGATCTGATAATCTGGATCCTTTGTTTGAGACGATTATCAGGCATGTACCAGCACCTGAAGGCGATATGGAAGCTCCTATGCAATTTCTTGTTTCCAGTCTGGACTACGATGAATATATTGGCAGAATAGCGGTGGGCAGGGTCGAAAGAGGCACGATCAAAAGGGATCAGCAAGCTGTACTATGTAAGGAAGACGGAGCTTTCTTGCCAGTAAAGATCTCATCGCTGCAAAATTTTAAAGGGCTGAAACGCTCCGATATTGACAGCGCATCTGTCGGTGAAATAATAGCGGTGTCAGGTATACCTGACATTACGATCGGGGATACGGTTTGTGATAAGGATCACCCTGAACCGCTCCCGTTTATTAATATCGATGAACCAACTATATCGATGTACTTTCTTGTAAATAACAGCCCTTTTGCCGGCAAAGAAGGTACATATGTAACCTCCCGCCACCTTAGAAACAGGTTATTTAGAGAAGTGGAAACCAACGTAAGCATGAGGGTCGAAGTAACTGATTCACCCGATGCATTTAAGGTTTCGGGACGTGGAGAGCTACACCTTTCTATACTTATTGAAACAATGAGAAGACAGGGCTATGAATTCCAGGTATCAAAACCGGAAGTTATCACAATCGAGCGGAATGGTCAATTATATGAACCAGTTGAGCACCTTGTCGTAGATGTTCCGGAGGAATATTTAGGAAGTGTCATGGAAAAACTAGGCATACGAAAAGCCGAAATGGTCAACATGCATAATCCTTCTTCAGGGTATGTCCGTCTTGAGTATAAAATACCCGCAAGGGGTCTTATAGGTTACCGTTCGGAGTTTTTGACTGATACGAGGGGAAATGGTATAATGAATCATGTTTTCCATGGGTATGAGCCCTATAAAGGCGAAATAAAACGCCGTTTACGCGGCGCTTTGGTAGCATGGGAAGCAGGGGAATCAGTAACCTACGGATTATATAACGCTCAGGAAAGGGGAAACCTTTTTATTGGTCCAGGTGTTCCTGTATATGAGGGTATGATAGTAGGTGAGTGCTCTCGCAACGAAGACATTGTTATAAATGTCTGCAAAAAAAAGCATGTTACAAACATACGTGCGGCAGGTTCCGATGAAGCCCTGAGACTGGTCCCGCCTATTAATATGAGTTTGGAACAGAGTCTTGAGTTTATTGAGGATGATGAGCTTATTGAAATCACTCCGACCTCAATAAGGCTTAGAAAGAAGATTCTGAATACTGAACAGAGAGCCAAGGTGAGAAATAGTGCAAAGAAGTAACACCTTAAAGAAAACTGGTGATAAGGACGAGTTTAAAGCGGTTAAACCCAAGAAGAGGAAGAGGGTCAAAAAGAAACGCTATTTATTTTTAAAATTTCTTATTCTGGTATTGATATGCGTTGTTGTTTTTATGACCTGCGCCCTTTATGGTTATCGTTTTATTATGGAGGGCACAGCCCAGGCCAATGTTTCTCTGACAGAAGAAACTGGTATCGTATTTAAAGTGCCATATGGTTCAAGAACTATAAATATAGCCGAAGATCTAAAAAATCAGGGTTTTATTAAGGATACAAGGATCTACCGGATTCTTTCCAAGATACTTGGTTTTGACAATGCTTACAAAGCAGGCAAGTTTATAATATCCAAAGATATGAATTATTATGCCCTGATGGTCAGGCTTAGCGGCGAGCCTTTAAAGAATCCTACTCAGGATATCAGGATCCCCGAAGGAAGAACCCTGGTTGAAACTGCCAGGATATTAGCTGATCAGGGATATATTGACGAAGCAAAGTTTCTCAAGCTTGCTGAAAAAACCAGCGGTGCATACCTATTCTTAAAGGATGTAAAGCAAACAGAAGCAAGAAAATATCCTCTTGAAGGGTATTTATATCCCGATACTTACAAGATGGATGAGGGCTGGAGTGAGGAAGACCTTATTGAAAGGCTTTTAAAGGAGTTCGACAGAATCTTTACTAAGGAATATTATGACAGGGCTGAGGAACTGGGGCTGACAGTTGATGAAGTTATAACAATTGCTTCATTAATAGAAATGGAAGCAAAATACCCTGCAGACTTCAAAAAAATATCCAGTGTATTCCATAATCGTTTGAACAGTGAGGATTTACTCAAATTACAGTCAGATGCCACAATACAGTATGCAAGGATTTATGAAGGGCTTGGCAGAATCAGCTCGGTATTGAATAAGGATTTGGAGATAGATCATCCGTACAATACTTATATAATCGAAGGCCTACCTCCCGGACCTATATGTTCACCGAGGATAGAATCGATAGAAGCGGCACTTTATCCTGAAAAAACAAACTATTACTATTTCTTCGCAACGACCGATGGAACCAATATTTATAATGAGACCTTCGATGGTCATATCAGAGATCAGCAAAAATATGG